>NZ_JAALEH010000031.1:0-61689 GCF_011058195.1 Rhodococcus sp. 14C212
GTTCCGGGGGGTGTGGGCTTTCGGGCCACGGCTCCTCTTAGTGTCGCGCGGTGTGACCCGCGGGCGTGCGGCCCGCGGGCTATCACAGCCTACGCGAGGAGGGTCACCGCGCGAGGGCTGCGCCCTCCGTCTCGTTCCTGATGCGCGCGAGGGTGGCGTTCATGCCGACCGCCATGTCGTCGTCAAAGGCGGTCGCGCCACCGAGGACCTTGTCGATGAGGAACTGCGAGACCTTGCTGGTGCCGGTGGGCGCCTCCCGTCGCTGGATCACCCGGGTGCCGGTGTCGGTGGGTTCGAGGGTGAACGACCAGACGGTGCGGTTCTCGTTGACCCGGAAGCGGAGCAGGCGCCCCGGCTCGAAGGCGAGCACCTTGGCGGTGGTGGGCCACACGAGCAGGCCCTTGCGGTTGACATTGATCGTCGTGGTCCCGACTCCGACGGGTCCGCCGAGCACGGCCATCTTCCGGCACTGCGGGCTCCACTCGCCCATCCGCTTCAGGTCGGAGATCACATGCCACACCTGCTGTGGCGATGCGGCGATCTCGACGGTGGCTTCGAGGGTCTTCGACACGGGGCCTCCCTGATCCTTCGCGTAACCGCGAGTTACAAATACTTCCGGTCGATCATAGCCGAGTCTGTGACGGCCGCCACCCGGACGTGCACCCCCCGACCGTGGGGAGGGGCCGCACCGGGCCCCGGCCGGGACGCGCCCGGCGGTCGGTGCCTTCCCGTCCGGTGAGGGTCCGGGCGAGCAGCACCAGGCCCCACGGCCCGATCACCCAGACCGGCCACGGGTACACGGCCGCGCCGACGGCGATCGACACGATCGCCCAGATCGCGAGGTTGATCGTCCCGGCCGCGGCCCAGGCTACCCACTCGATCCGCTGATGCAAGGGGAGCCGGCGGTCCGGGGTGCGAACCGGGACGGGCGTGGGTGCGGGTGGGGCCGGGGACATCGCCGGAAGGTCGCTCAGCACCCGGTGCGCCTCGTCCGTGGTGACGGACCGGTACACCTCGCCGACCCGCTGGTCGAACTCGCCGATCGTGAGCCGGCCGGCGGTGAGGTGCCGGCCCAGCTCGCCGACGAGCCGCTCGCGTTCGGAGTCGGAGATCCGGACACCGTTGACGTATTCCATCGCTGCCTCCTGCGGAGGGTCGAGACCACTGAGATTCCACAGTGGAATGTCGCTACCACCATGGTGGATATGCCACAGTGGAATGTCAACCCCCTGCGAAAGGTATCCGCCATGCTCGACCGTCCGCTCAATGCGACCGCGGCGTCGCTGCTGGGATTCCTGCACGACGGTCCGAAGACGGGATGGGATCTGGTGGTGACCGCGCAGGAGCGGATCGGGAAATTCTGGTCGATCACGACCAGTCAGGTGTATCGCGAACTCGCCGCGATGGAACGGGCCGGTCTCGTCGAGGCAGGCGAGGTGGGCCCGCGTGATCGCAAGCCCTTCGCGCTCACCGGTTCCGGTCGCGCCGCATTCGCCGAGTGGATCGAGCGCGAACCCGGACCGGAGAACATCCGCTACCCGCTGCTGCTCACCGTCGCGTTCGGCAGGCACCTGCCGCCCGGCAGGCTGGCCGAGATGCTCGCCGTCCACCGCGCCGCCCACGAACGCCGGCTCGCCGACTACGAGCGCGCCGCCGCCGAGCACTGTGCGGACCCGTACTCGTCGGCGACCCTGGACTTCGGCATCGTCTACGAACGGGCCGTGCTCGAGTGGTTCGGCCGGGTGGCGGACACGCTGGGGCCGGACTCGTGAACCGGAGGCGTGGGGCCGTGCCCACCCGGCGATCGACACGGCAGCGGCCGGTCCCGGCGAGCGGTCACCGCGATCCGGTGCGAAGCCGGCCTCCTCGACCCGATTCCGCGGCGCGCCGGCCGGTGCCGGGGACACAATCCGGATAACGCGTATCGATCGGGAGGTGGCCGTGGTCGAGGAGGTCGTCGTCGGGATCGGTCCCGTCTCGACGGACGACGTCCTGCGCGTGGCGCGGTCCGGTGCGGCGGTCCGGCTCTCTGCGGACGCGCTCGCCCTCATCGGCGCCGCCCGTGCCGTGGTCGACGCGCTCGCCCGCGACCCCCGGCCCGCGTACGGCATCACCACCGGATTCGGGGCGCTCGCCACCCGTCACATTCCTCCGGAATCGCGAATCGATCTGCAGCGCAGCCTGATCCGGTCCCACGCCGCCGGGGCCGGTCCCGAGGTGGAACGAGAGGTGGTCCGCGCGATGATGCTGCTGCGCCTGTCCACCTTCGCCACCGGGCACACCGGGGTTCGCCCCGGGACCGCCACGGCCTACGCCGCGATGCTGAGCGCGGGAATCACGCCGGTGGTGCCCGAGCACGGCAGCCTCGGCTGTTCCGGGGATCTCGCGCCGCTCGCCCACGTGGCCCTCGCCCTCACCGGGGAGGGCGACGTCCGCGACGCCGCGGGCACGCTCGTGCCGGCCGCGCAGGCCCTCGCCGCGGCGGGCCTCGAGCCCGTCGTGCTCGCCGAGAAGGAAGGGCTCGCCCTCATCAACGGCACCGACGGGATGCTGGGCATGCTGGTCCTCGCCTGTCACGATCTGCGCGCCCTGCTGCGGCTCGCCGACGTCACGGCCGCGATGAGCGTCGAGGCGCTGCTCGGCACGGACCGGGTCTTCGCCGCCGACCTGCACGCACTGCGGCCGCACCCCGGTCAGGCGGTGGCCGCCGCCAACATGACCCGGCTCCTCGCCGGCTCCGCCGTCGTGGCCAGCCACCGGACACCGGACTGCCCGGTGGTGCAGGACGCGTACTCGCTGCGGTGTGCCCCGCAGGTCGCCGGGGCGGCGCGCGACACCCTGACCCACGCCGAACAGGTCGCCGGGCGCGAACTCGCGGCCGCGATCGACAACCCGGTCGTCACCCGCGACGGCCGGATCGAGTCGAACGGCAACTTCCACGGCGCCCCGCTGGCGTACGTCCTCGACTTCCTCGCCGTCGTCGTCGCCGACGTCGCGAACATCAGCGAGCGCCGCACCGACCGGTTGCTCGACGTGGCCCGCAGCCACGGCCTGCCGCCGTTCCTCGCCCACGACCCCGGCGTCGACAGCGGGCACATGATCGCCCAGTACACCCAGGCCGCGCTCGTCGCCGACCTCAAGCGCCTCGCCGTGCCCGCCGCCGTCGACTCGATCCCGTCCTCGGCCATGCAGGAGGACCACGTCTCGATGGGCTGGTCCGCCGCCCGCAAGCTGCGCCGCGGCCTCGGCGCGCTGACGCGCGTCCTGGCCATCGAGGCCCTCACCGCGGCACGCGCACTGGACCTGCGCGCCCCGCTCACCCCGGCCCCCGGCACCGGTGCGGTGGTCGCCGCGCTGCGCCGGCACGTGGCCGGTCCCGGCCCGGACCGGCATCTCGCCCCGGAGATCGAGGCCGCGGTCCGGCTCGCCGTGAGCGGAGAACTCGTCGCCGCGGCGGAATCCGCGATCGGAGCCCTGGACTGACCGTCAGCGGAGCGGGTCGAACGGCCGCGGCACCGCCGCGGGCGCACCGGTCATCGCGTCGGCCAGCAGGCGGCCGGTCAGCGGGCCCAGCGCCACCCCCCACATGCCGTGACCGCCGGCGACGAACACGCGCGCGGAGCGGGTGCCCCCGACCAGCGGCAGACCGTCCGGGGTGCAGGGGCGCGAGCCCACCCACTCCTCCGCCCGGGCGGCCCAGTCGACGCCGGTCAGCAGCGGCCGGGCCGCGTCGACGATGGCCTGGATCCGTCGCGGGTCGAGCGGGGCGTCGGGCCGGCGGAACTCCATCATCCCGGCGATGCGGAACCGATCGCGCAGCGGCGTGCACGCGACCCGCTGCGCCGGGAAGTAGATCGGGTTCTTCGGCAGGTCCGCCGGGCGCACACTGAAGCTGTAGCCGCGACCGGCCTGGACCGGCATCCGGACCCCGAACGGCCGGGCCAGGTCGTTCAGCCGGGCCCCGGTGGCCAGCACCACCGCATCCGCCACCCGGTCCCCGCCGCCGGTGCCCACCACGCGCACATCCCGCGCGCCGTCCCGGACCGCCCGCACCTCGAACCCGGTGACGACCTCACCGCCACGGTCGCGCACCGACTCCGCCAGCGCGGCGACGAACCGCGGCGGGTCGACGAGCCGCTGCCCCCGCAGCCGTATCCCGGCCCGCACCCCGTCGCCGAGCAGCGGCTCCAGGGTGCGGATCGTGTCCCCGTCGAGCAGGTCGAAATCCACCTCGCCGCCCGCCGCGACCACCTGCCGGAACTCCTCGACGAGCACGCGACGGTCGTCCTCGGACGCGAACGCCGCCAGGAACGGATCCGCCGGGCGGGTCTGCTCGACGACACCGCCGCGGGCCAGATCGTCGTAGGCGCCGAGCGCCCTCCGGTTCACCTCGGCGAACACCGCCATCGCCGCCCGCCACCGGCGGGCGGTGCAGTGCCGCGCGAATCCCGCCAGGAACCGCCACAACCGCAGGTCGATCGCGGGCGGCACGTACACCGGGGACGACGGCGTGAGCATCGAACGGATCCCGTACCGCAGCACCGCCGGCTCCGGCAACGGCAGGGTCAGCGCGGGGGCCAGCCAGCCCGCGTTGCCCCACGACGCATCGGCGGCCACACCGGCGCGGTCGAGCACCGTGACCTCGACGTCGCGCTCCTGCAGGAACCAGGCCGCCGACAACCCGACGAAGCCCGCCCCGACGACGACCACCCGACGAATCGCCATGACGCACTCCCGATCTCGAGGTACCCCATCACCTCCATCATGGACCGTCGCCGGGCTCGGTGGTCGCGAACCGGGGGTGGTCGCCCGCCGGCCGCCCCGTGACGATCCGGTGGATCAGCCGGGCCGCCACCCGGGCCGTGCGCCCGTCGACGTCGACGGCCGGCGCCAGCTCGGCGACGTCGACGAGCGCGAGCCTGCCGCTGCGCGCCACGACGTCGCACACGTGCTGCACCACCTCGAACGCGACCCCGCAGGCCGCCGGGGCGCTCACCCCGGGCGCCACCCAGCCGGGCAGCACATCGAGGTCGACCGTCAGGTGCACCGCGTCCACCGCGCGGACGAACTCCTCGACGAACGTCTCCACGACGGGCAGGTTCGCCGCGCGGCACTCGTCGTCCAGCAGGTACCGCACCCCGAGCTCGTCCGCGGCGGCGAACAGCGCGGCCGTGTTGCTCGGCTGCGCGATGCCCACCACCGCGTAGCGCAGCGACCTGCCCAGTCGGCGTTCGCGTTCGGCCATCTGCCGGAACGGGGTGCCCGACGTGGCGACGGGCGCCGCCCGCAGGTCGAAGTGCGCGTCCAGGTTCAGCACGCCCCAGCGGGTCCCGGCCCGCGCGGCCGCGGACCCGGCCCAGCCCAGGTAGCTGCCGAAGGACACCTCGTGCCCGCCGCCGAGGACCACCACCGCATGCTCCGCGTCGAGCAGCGCGGTGACCGCGGCGCCGAGCCGGCGCTGCCCGTCCTCGAGGGCGCCGCCGTGCACCGCGATGTCGCCGGCGTCGTGGATCGTCGCCGGCGCCGGCAGCGCCAGCGACGCCAGGGCACGCCGCAACGCGATCGGCCCGTCCGCCGCGCCGGCCCGCCCCTGGTTGCGGCGCACGCCCTCGTCGCTGCGGAATCCGAGCAGGACCTGCGCCCGCGCGGCGTCCACGGGCAGCGGCGAGACCACATCGTGCCAGCGCAGGTGCTCGGGACCGGGTCCGTCGTCGCGGCCTGTCCACGGCGCCGGCGGCACGTCGACCGGAATCGTCACATCAGCAGTCCTTCCTGCCAGACCTCCTGGATCAGCTGCACTCCCGGGCGGTATGCCAGGTGCAGGTACGACGGGGCGTCCAACGCGATCAGATCTGCCCGCGCGCCCGCCCGGACGACGCCGACGTCGTCGCGGCGCAACGCCGCGGCGCCCCCGGCGGTCGCCGCGCGGACCGCTTCCTCCGGGCTCATGTGCATCTCCCGCACCGCCAGCGCGATGCAGAACGGCATGCTCGTGGTGTAGGAGGTGCCGGGGTTGCAGTCGGTGGCCAGCGCGACGGTCACCTCCGCGTCCAGCAGTGCCCGCGCATCCGGATACCGGTTGCGCGTGCAGAAGTCGGCGCCCGGCAGCAGCGTCGCCACCGTGCCCGAGCCGGCGAGCGCCGCCACGTCCGCCGCCGTCGTGTAGGTGACGTGGTCCACCGAGGCCGCACCGAGCTCCACCGCCAGCTGGACGCCCGGCCCGGGACCGAGCTGATTACCGTGCACCCGCGGGGTGAGGCCGTGCGCCATCCCGGCCTGCAGCACCGCCCGGCACTGGTCGGCGTCGAACGCGCCCCGCTCGCAGAACACGTCGATCCACTTCGCGTGCGGCGCGCACACCGGGACCATCTCCTCGCACACCAGCCGGACGTAGTCGTCGGGGCGGCCCGCGAACTCCGGCGGCACGGAGTGCGCGGCGAGCAGCGTCGTCTCCGGCGTGAACACCTCGGCGACCCGCAGGCTGCGCAGCTCGTCGGCGACGGACTGGCCGTACCCGGACTTGCACTCGACCGTGGTCGTCCCGGATTGCCAGCCCTCGGCGACGAGCCGCGACACCGTCGCCGCCAGCGCGCGATCGGTCGCCGCGCGGGTCGCCGCGATCGTCGTGGCGATGCCGCCCGCCGTGTAGGGGGCACCGGCCATGCGGGCGGCGAATTCCTCGGCGCGCTCGCCGGCGAAGACGAGATGCGCATGACTGTCCACGAATCCGGGCAGCACGGCGCGGCCCTGCAGGTCGTGCCGGTCCGCGGCGGCCCCCTCGGGGATCCGGTCGCCCGGCCCCACCCACCGGACCAGACCCTCGCCGACGACCACCGCGGCGTCCACGAGCACCCCCAGCGGCCCCCGGTCGAGTTCCGGGTCGTTCGTGACGAGGCAGCCGATGTTGTCGAGCAGTGTCCAGTTCCGTCCGGGCGACACGACGTCAGCCCTCCCGCATCGGGATGCGCAGTCCGCGGCGCGCGGCGACCTCGGCGGCCCGGGGGTACCCGGCGTCGACGTGCCGGAGGACGCCGGTGCCGGGGTCGTTCGTCAGCACCCGCTCGAGCTTGCGCGCGGCGAGATCGGTGCCGTCGGCGATGCACACCTGTCCGGCGTGCAGCGACCGGCCGATGCCGACCCCGCCACCGTGGTGGATCGACACCCACGACGCGCCGGAGGCCGTGTTGACCAGGGCGTTGAGCAGCGGCCAGTCGGCGATCGCGTCCGAACCGTCGGCCATCGCCTCGGTCTCGCGGTACGGCGAGGCCACCGACCCGGCGTCGAGGTGGTCGCGGCCGATGGCGATCGGAGCGGAGACCTCTCCGGCGGCGACCATCTCGTTGAACCTCAGCCCGGCCCGGTCCCGTTCGCCGTAGCCGAGCCAGCAGATGCGGGCCGGCAGCCCCTGGAAGGGCACCGCGCGCCCGGCCAGGGTGAGCCATCGGGCGAGATGCTCGTTCTCGGGGAACAGTTCGAGCACGGCCCGATCGGTGGCTGCGATGTCCGCGGGATCTCCCGACAGCGCGACCCATCGGAACGGTCCGCGGCCCTCCTCGAACAGCGGACGGATGTACGCGGGTACGAAGCCGGGAAACGCGAATGCCCGGTCGAAGCCGCCCTTGCGGGCCTCGTCGCGGATGGAGTTGCCGTAGTCGAACACCTCGGCGCCGCGATCGAGGAACCCGACCATGGCCTCCACGTGCCGGGCCATCGAGTGGCGGGCCTGCTCGGTGAACCACACGGGGTCCTTCGCCGCGAGGGTGTGCCACTCCTCGACCGTCACCCCGCGCGGCAGGTAGGACAGCGGGTCGTGGGCGGAGGTCTGGTCGGTGACGATGTCGATGGGGGCCTGCATCGCGAGCAGCGCCGGCACGACGTCGGCGGCGTTGCCGACCACCCCGATCGAGCGGGGCTCGCGCGCATGCCGTGCCGCGAGCGCCGAGGCCAGCGCCGCCTCGACGCTGTCGGCCTTGGCGTCGAGGAAACCCTGCGCGAGCCGGCGGTCGACCCGGGTCTCGTCGACCTCGACGCAGATCGCGATGCCCTCGTTCATCGTGATCGCCAGGGGCTGCGCCCCGCCCATGCCGCCCAGGCCCGCGGTCAGGGTGACGGTGCCGGCGAGGCTGCCGCCGAACCGCTTGCGGGCGACGGCCCCGAACGTCTCGTAGGTGCCCTGCAGGATTCCCTGCGAGCCGATGTAGATCCAGGACCCGGCGGTCATCTGCCCGTACATCGTCAGCCCCAGCGCCTCCAGGCGGCGGAACTCCTCCCAGTTCGCCCAGTCGCCGACCAGATTCGAGTTGGCCAGCAGCACGCGCGGTGCCCACTCGTGGGTGCGCAGCACCCCGACGGGCTTGCCGGACTGCACGAGCAGCGTCTCGTCGCCGCCGAGGGTCTCGAGGGTCCGCACGATCGCGTCGAATGCGGCCCAGTTGCGGGCCGCCCGCCCGGTGCCGCCGTAGACCACCAGCTCGTCCGGCCGTTCGGCGACGTCGGGATCGAGGTTGTTCATCAGCAGGCGCAGCGCGCCCTCCTGTTGCCAGCCCCGGCACCGCAGCTCCGGACCGCGCGGGGCGCGCACGGGCCGCGGGCCCGGGAGGGCGGAGGGGGTTGTTCCGGTGGCCATGGGGCCTCCTCTCGAAACCGGGCGAGGCGCGCCGGCGTCGCGACTCATTCCCATGACACTGCGGCGGACCACCCCGCGACAACCGGTCCGGGCGGATGTGTCGGATCCGAGACCGAGCGGCCGGCTGCGGCCCGCCCGGCAGCCCCGTGGAACAGCGGGACGGCGCGGTCGTACGATTTCGTCGAACGTTCTGCTGTCGAAGGGAACCATCCATGACCACGGGTATCGAACAGCTCGAGTTTCAGGCGGAGACGCGCCAGCTGCTGGATCTGCTGATCCATTCGGTGTATTCGAACAAGGACACCTTCCTCCGGGAACTCGTCTCCAACTCGTCGGACGCGCTGGACAAGCTCAAGCTCGAGGCGTTCCGCAACAAGGACCTGCAGGTCGACACCTCGGATCTGCACATCGAGATCGAGATCGACAAGGAGCAGCGCACCCTCACCGTCCGCGACAACGGCATCGGCATGTCCCGGGACGAGGTGGTCGACCTGATCGGCACCCTCGCGAAGTCGGGCACCGCGGAACTGCGGCGCAAGCTGCGCGAGGCGCAGGAGTCGGCTGCGCCGGAGGAACTCATCGGCCAGTTCGGGGTCGGTTTCTACTCGACCTTCATGGTGGCCGACAAGGTGACCCTGCTGACCCGCAAGGCCGGCGAGCACGACGGCACCCGGTGGGAGTCCAGCGGCGAGTCGACCTACACGATCGAGACGGTCGAGGGCGCACCCCAGGGCACGTCGGTGACGCTGCACCTCAAGCCGGAGGACGCCGAGGATCATCTGTTCGACTACACGGCCGAGTGGAAGATCAAGGAGATCGTCAAGCGTTACTCGGATTTCATCGCCTGGCCGATCCGGATGCAGGTCGAGCACACCAAGCCCGCCGAGGGGGAGGGGTCCGTCGCCGAAGTGATCCGCGAGACGGAGACCCTGAACTCGATGAAGGCGCTGTGGGCGCGCTCGAAGGACGACGTCTCCGCCGAGGAGTACAGCGAGTTCTACAAGCACGTCAGCCACGCGTGGGACGAGCCGCTCGAGGTCGTCCCGATGAAGGCCGAGGGCACATTCGAATACCAGGCGCTGCTGTTCATCCCGTCGCAGGCGCCGTTCGACCTGTTCATGCGCGAGCGCAAGACCGGGATCCACCTCTACGTCAAGCGCGTGTTCATCATGGACGACTGCGAGGAGCTGATCCCGGAGTACCTGCGGTTCGTCAAGGGCGTGGTCGACGCCCAGGACCTGTCGCTCAACGTCTCGCGCGAGATCCTGCAGCAGGACAGGCAGATCCGCGCGATCCGCCGGCGGCTCACCAAGAAGGTCCTGTCCACGATCCAGGACATGGCGACCTCCGAGAAGGAGAAGTACCGGACCTTCTGGTCGCAGTTCGGCCGGGTCCTCAAGGAGGGTCTGCTCTCGGATTTCGACAACCGCGACACCCTGCTCGCCGTGTCCTCCTTCGAGTCCACGCACAGCGAGGACTCGACGACGACGCTCGCCGAGTACGTCTCGCGGATGAAGGAAGGCCAGGACGAGATCTTCTACATGACCGGCGAGTCCCGGCAGCAGATCGAGAGCTCCCCGCACATGGAGGCCTTCCGCGCCAAGGGCTTCGAGGTGCTGCTGCTCACCGACCCGGTCGACGAGATGTGGGTGGGGTCCGTACCCGAGTTCGAGGGCAAGCCGTTCCAGTCGATCGCCAAGGGCGAGGTGGACCTCGGTACCGAGGACGAGAAGAAGGCCGCGGAGGCCGAGCGCGAGGAACGGGAGAAGGAGTACGCCGACCTGCTGTCGTGGCTCGGCGAGACGCTCGACGAGCACGTGAAGCAGGTGCGGCTGTCGTCGCGGCTGACCACGTCGCCCGCGTGCCTCGTCGGCGACACGTTCGCCATGTCGCCCGCCCTCGAGCGGATGTACCGGGCGTCGGGCCAGCCCGTCCCGCACACCAAGCGCATCCTCGAGCTCAACCCGGACCACCCGTTGGTCACGGCGCTGCGCGACGCGCACACCCGGCGCGCCGACGACCCGACGCTCGGCGAGACCGCCGAGTTGCTGTACGGCACCGCGCTGCTCGCCGAGGGTGGCGAACTAGCCGACCCGGCGGCGTTCGCCCGCTTGCTCGCCGATCGTCTCGCGCGCACGCTGTAGCCCTCGCCGCTCCGACCAACCCCCGCCTCTCCGGCCGAATGTCACATCGCGTCGATCGAATCGAGGCGGTGTGACATTCGGTCCGTGCGCGGTGGGGGTGCGGCGACCCGATAGGCTCACACCATGGCCGGCGTGGACGGGGTGTTGTTCGATATCGAGGGCGTGATCGTGACGTCGTGGGAGCCCGTGCCGGGCGCCGCCGAGGTGCTCGCCGGGCTCCGCGAGCGCGGGGTGCATCGGGCCTTTCTGACCAACACCACGTCGCGGACCTGCGCGCAGATCGCCGAGACCCTCACCGGGCTGGGCATGCCGGTCGAGCCCGCCGAGATCGTGACGGCCGCGTCCCTCACCGCCGAGTACCTGCGCCAGACTTACCCGGACCGGCGCTGCTGGGTGCTCAACCACGGCGACGTGGAGGCGGACCTCGAGGGCATCGTGCGCGACGAGGGCGATCCCGAGGTGGTCGTGCTCGGCGGGGCCGGGCCGGAGTTCAGCCACCGCGCCCTCAGCCGCGTCGCCGAACTCATGCTCGACGGGGTGCCGGTGGTCGCGATGCACCGCGGCTCCACATGGCAGTCCGCGGACGGTCTGCGCATCGACACCGGCGTGTACCTGCCCGGCCTCGAAGAACTCACCGGGCAGACCGTCGTCGCGGTCGGCAAGCCGTCGATGCGGGGCTTTCTCGCCGCGGCCGAGCTGATGGGCACCGAACCGGACCGGATGGCCGTGGTGGGCGACGATCTCCATGCGGAGGTCATCCCCGGCCAGCGCCTCGGAATGACCGGAATCCTGGTGCGTACCGGCAAGTTTCGGCAGTCGGTGCTCGACCTCGCGGTCGAGCGTCCCGATCGGGTGATCGATTCGGTCGCCGCCCTGCCGGAGCTCCTCGACACGCTGTGACGCCGTCTCGCTCCGGGCGGGTGTGACCGGTACCCTCGCCGCCGGGGGAGTCGCCCCCGTCCGGGCATCCGAGCCCAGCGAGTCCCGGCCCAGTGCAGAGGAGACCTTGTTGTCCATCCGATCCATTCGTGCCGTCGTAGTCCCCCGCCGCCTCCTCCGGGCCGGTGTCGTCGCCGCCCTCGGCGTCGCGTCGGCCGCCCTGCTCGGCGTGGGTACCGCCACGGCGGCGCCGGTGACGTGCGTGTCGCCGCCGTCGGCCGACGAGATCCTGGTCTCCGACGCCGCGAGCTGCGGCGCGACGGCCACCGAGGGCGGCACGGCCCACTCCTTCGCCTCCGAGAGCGGCACCGCGGTGTCGGCGGCGCAGACGGCCGGCGCGGCCGAGGCCCACGCGACGGGGTTCGGGACCGCCCTGAGCGGCGCCCGGAACGGTGGCCGCTCCTACGCGTACGCCCTCGGCGGCGGACTGAGCCATTCCTCGGCGCAGGGCCCGGTGACGACGGTGTCGGTCGCGGGCTGGGGGTCGGGGGCGACGGCCGATCCGACCGGGGTGACCTGCGTCGGCCCGCAGTCGTTCGCTGTCAACACGGCCACCGGTCAGTGGTGCGCCGTCGGGGTCGGTTCCACGCGTCGCTGAGGACACACCGGACCGGTCTTGCGCGACGGGGGTGGCGGGTGCTCCAGACCTTGCACTCGCCACCCGCGAGTGCTAAGAATGCTGTTGGCACTCGCAACACGTGAGTGCCAGGTCGGGACGGTGAGGCCGGGAATATCGACACCCCTGGTCGTCCGTCGCGGGCACTGCTTCCGGCCGAAGGCGTACATGGGGCGACCCGACGAGCGGTCGCCCTGCGTGTCACCCCCATATCCGGAGGATCACTTCGCAATGGCCAAGATCATCGCGTTCGACGAAGAGGCCCGTCGCGGCCTCGAGCGGGGCCTGAACAGCCTCGCCGACGCTGTCAAGGTGACGTTGGGGCCCAAGGGTCGCAACGTCGTGCTCGAGAAGAAGTGGGGCGCCCCCACGATCACCAACGATGGTGTGTCCATCGCCAAGGAGATCGAGCTCGAGGACCCGTACGAGAAGATCGGCGCCGAGCTGGTCAAGGAAGTTGCCAAGAAGACGGACGACGTCGCGGGTGACGGCACCACCACCGCCACCGTGCTCGCCCAGGCGCTGGTGCGCGAGGGTCTGCGCAACGTCGCCGCCGGTGCGAACCCCCTCGGCCTCAAGCGCGGCATCGAGAAGGCCGTCGAGGCCGTCACCGCCAAGCTGCTCGACACCGCCAAGGAGGTCGAGACCAAGGAGCAGATCGGAGCCACCGCCGGCATCTCCGCGGGCGACCCCGCGATCGGTGAGCTGATCGCCGAGGCCATCGACAAGGTGGGCAAGGAAGGCGTCATCACCGTCGAGGAGTCCAACACCTTCGGCCTGCAGCTCGAGCTGACCGAGGGCATGCGCTTCGACAAGGGCTACATCTCGCTGTACTTCGCCACCGACGCCGAGCGTCAGGAGGCCGTGCTCGAGGACGCCTACATCCTGCTCGTGTCGGGCAAGATCTCGACCGTCAAGGACCTGCTGCCGCTGCTGGAGAAGGTCATCCAGTCCGGCAAGCCGCTGGCGATCATCGCCGAGGACGTCGAGGGCGAGGCTCTGTCCACCCTGGTCGTCAACAAGATCCGTGGCACCTTCAAGTCGGTCGCCATCAAGGCCCCCGGCTTCGGTGACCGCCGCAAGGCCCAGCTCGCCGACATCGCCATCCTCACCGGCGGCGAGGTCATCAGCGAAGAGGTCGGCCTCTCCCTCGAGACCGCCGGTCTCGAGCTGCTCGGCCGTGCGCGCAAGGTCGTCGTCACCAAGGACGAGACCACCATCGTCGACGGTGCCGGCGACGCCGACGCCATCGCCGGTCGCGTGAACCAGATCCGCGCCGAGATCGAGGCGTCGGACTCGGACTACGACCGCGAGAAGCTGCAGGAGCGTCTGGCCAAGCTGGCCGGCGGCGTTGCGGTCATCAAGGCCGGTGCCGCCACCGAGGTCGAGCTCAAGGAGCGCAAGCACCGCATCGAGGATGCCGTCCGCAACGCCAAGGCTGCGGTCGAGGAGGGCATCGTCGCCGGTGGTGGCGTCGCGCTGCTGCAGGCCGCGCCGGTTCTGGACGACCTGAAGCTCGAGGGTGACGAGGCCACCGGTGCCAACATCGTCAAGGTTGCCCTCGAGGCCCCGCTGAAGCAGATCGCCTTCAACGCCGGCCTCGAGCCCGGCGTCGTCGCCGAGAAGGTTCGCAACCTGCCCGCCGGCCACGGCCTCAACGCCGCCACCGGCGAGTACGAGGACCTGCTGGCTGCCGGCATCAACGATCCGGTCAAGGTCACCCGCTCGGCGCTGCAGAACGCGGCGTCCATCGCGGCCCTGTTCCTGACCACCGAGGCTGTCGTTGCCGACAAGCCGGAGAAGGCCGCCGCTCCCGCCGGCGACCCGACCGGCGGCATGGGTGGCATGGACTTCTGATCCACCCCCGACCGTCTTCGAGGCCCGGTTCCACTTCGGTGGGGCCGGGCCTCGTGGCGTCGAGGACTCGGCCCCGCCGAGCCGAGCGCCGGGGTGCGCAGGCACCGGCGTACGCGAAGTTCCGCTGGATGCAGGAATGCCTGCCGGCGCCGGGAAACGGGGAAATGTTCCGCCGCGCCGAGCGCGGGAGTGCAGTTCGGGACGGCTGCGCGGCGTTTCCCGGGCGGCTGGGTACTCAATTCTTTTCGTTGAACATTCCGTTTTTCTGCACTCGCACTGCGGAATTCTGTGCGCAACGGGGAGTTTGCGGCCTGCACCTGCGCAAATGCCGTGGAAATCCATCGGCAGCAGGGCTGCATTTCCGCGGTGTGAATTGTCTCACGCCCTGAATTCGCCGACTCGGAGCGCGTAATTCGCGGAGCCCGTGCCACACTCGGAATTGTGATCGGGAACGATCCGGTCGCGTGCAGAAACGGCGGGCCGGAAATTCCGGCCGGCCGAGGAACACGAGACAAAGGAGTCGAACAATGCTCGGATCCGTCCAGGACATTCTCAACCTCCTGCTGGAGGCCTTCGGTGACTTCGCCGACATCCTCGGCACGGGCAGCGCGGAGGCCGGTGAGACCACCCAGCAGGCTGTGAGCTGATCGTCGGCCCGAGAGGGAGTCGGAGGGTTTCTCTTCTCGAGCCGCCTCGATCCACAGCGCTCGGCCGCAGCGGCACACGTCGTCGCTGCGGCCGAGTGCTGTCCGGGGTTTCCGGTGCGACCGATCCGTTCCGGTCGACAGGGTGATTTTTCCGATTTCTGCGTTCCCGGCTCGTGACATGTTGTAACAATGGCGTCGCGGTCGCAGTTCCGAACCGCGCATCCGTGACACCGACGAAATCAAGGAGGAGTCGCCATGGGTTCTCTCGCGGACATCATCGGCTGGGTACTCGAGAATTTCGATCTGCTGGAGGTTCTGGACTCGCTGAGCGCCGGCGACGACTAGGGACCACCCACCACCCGGACGGAGAAGATCATGATCGGCAGCCTGCTCGACCTCATCACGCCCATCCTCGAACTGATCGCCGACCTCGGCTCCGGCAGCGCGGACTAGTCCCGGGCCCGAGACCGCAGTCGAATCGCAGCCGCAGCCGCAGGATCTTCCGCCGCTGCGGCTGCGGCCGTGAGGTGTCCGTCCGGCTCACACCGCGACGGCCGGCGCGACCGCCCGCTTCGCCAGCCGCGCCGCGATCGCGGCACACACCAGCAGCTGGATCTGGTGGAACAACATGAGCGGCAGGACGATCAGCCCGATCGGCTGGCCCGGGAACAGCACCGTCGCCATCGGCAGGCCCGTGGCGAGCGACTTCGTCGAGCCGCAGAACAGGATCGTCGCGCGGTCCTCGTAGGAGAAGCCCAGGCGCGGTGCGCCGAACCACGTGATCGCCAGGACCAGTGCGAGCAGCACGAGGCACACACCCACGAGGGCGAGCAGCCGCGCGGGCGACAGGCTCGACCAGATGCCCTCGTTCATGCCGCGGCTGAATGCGACGTACACGACGAGCAGGATCGAACCGCGGTCGACGATCTTCAGCGGCCTGCCGTGGGCCTTGACCCACCCGCCGATCCAGCGGCGCACGAGCTGGCCGACGAGGAACGGAACCAGCAACATGAGCACGATGTCGAGCACCGCCGAGGCGCTGAACGTCACGCCCTGCGTGGTCATCGTCAGCGCGACGAGCAGCGGCGTGACGAAGATGCCGAGCAGGCTCGACGCGCTGGCGGAGACGACCGCCCCCGGGATGTTGCCCCGGGCCACCGAGACCAGCGCGATCGACGACTGCACCGTCGAGGGCAGCAGGCACAGGTAGAGGACCCCGAGATACAGCGGCTCGGTCAGGACCGCCGGCACGAGGACCTTCGTCGCCAGACCGAGCACCGGAAACACCGCGAACGTGGTGGCGAGGATCGTCAGGTGCAGGCGCCAGTGCTCGAGGCCTTCGAGGACCTCGTGCGTGGACAGGCGAGCCCCGTAGAGGAAGAACAACAGGCCGATGGCGATCTTCGAGGCCCACGTGAAGGCCGTCAGGGCCGTGCCCTCGGCCGGCAGCAGCGCCGCGATCGCAACGGTGGCGAGGATGCCGACGAGGAAGGGGTCGAGGCGTCCGAGCACGGGGATCCTGGAGAACACGAGTCGACGCTAGGCCACCGCACGCCCATCCAGGAAACCGATCACCGCGATTACTGTAATCACGAATCGTGAGTGAATACCGGGGTGTTCGATCCCGTCCACCTGCGCAGCTTCCTGGCCGTGGAACGCGCCCGCAGCTTCACTGTTGCCGCGCGACGACTCGGCCTGCGCCAGTCCACGGTCAGTCAGCACGTCGGCAAGCTCGAACAGGCCGCCGGACGCCGACTGTTCCTGCGGGACACCCACGCGGTCGATCTCACCGCCGACGGCGCAGCCATGCTCGGCTTCGCCCGGGACATCCTCGATCGGCACGACGCGGCCCGGCGGTACTTCTCGGAGTCGCCGATCAGCGGGCGGCTGCGCTTCGGGGCCTCGGAGGATCTGGTGCTGCACGAACTGCCCGCCATCCTCGCGGAGTTCCGGCGCAGTCATCCCCGGGTGGATTTCGAGCTCACCGTCGCGCTGAGCGAGGACCTGCATCGGCGCCTCGACGACGGGGACCTCGACCTGGCCTTCGGCAAGCGCCGGCCGGGGGAACGACACGGGGAACTGATCTTCCGGGACCGGCTGGTGTTCCACGCCGCACCGGACTCGGGGCGCGCATCACCTGCACCACCGACAGCCTCAACGGCCTGCGCGCAGCCGTCCTCGCCGGGCTCGGCGTCGTGCTCCACGCCGCCCGGCTGCCGCCGGCGGGGCTCGTTCCCGTGCGCGCGGGACGGCTGCCCGACGCCGGGGAGGTCGAGTTCGTGCTGCTGTCGCGGCGTTCGGTCCTCAACGAACCCGAGCGGGCGCTGCGTGCCGTGATCCTCGCGAACGCCGATCGGCTCGGCCGGGACGGCTGACCGCCGTCGCGCGCAGCGTGCGCCCGCTTCGCCGGTCGGAACGGGCGCACGCTGCAGGGGACTCGCACGCTGCAGGGGACTGTGGTGAGCTCGTCCCACTCACTCGGGCAGCAGCATCCACAGCGCCAGATAGACCAGCGCCGCACCGCCTCCGGTGACGAACGCCGCGACCACCACGCCGGCGCGGACGAGATTGACGTCGATGCCGAAGTACTCGGCGAGACCGCCGCACACGCCACCGAGCATGCGCTGCGAGCGGGAACGGGCGAAGGGACGGGGACCGGGGGTGCTGTTCTCGAATGTCATGCGACAAGCGTGCCGCCGCGGGCCTGCCGGCCACATCGGGTGACGCCCCGATTCCTACCCTGATCTTTCGTCTCGGGGTTCGTCCTCAGCGGCGCTTGGCGAGCGTCTTCTTGAAGATCACCAGGGGCAGCAGCATCCGGGTGATCAGCGCGACGGCCCACACGATCACCGTCGCGAGGATCCAGGTCGCCACACCCCGAATCTGCAGGCCGTCGCTGACGAGCGAGGTGACGATCAGCGCCACCAACGTCGAGATGAGCGCGCTGCTGCCCAGGAGCGCCGGGGTCTTGGTCACCGCCAGCTGGCGCAGCAGAGGGTCGACGAGCATCGCGGCCACGGTGAACAGGACGACGGCGATGACGAAGGCGACGCTGTCGAGCGTCATGCCGGGCAGGACCCAGGCACCGACGAGCAGCGCCAGTGCGTTGGCGAGCAGTGCGACGACCGCGGACGCGAGCAGACGGACCATGCCAGGAGAGTATCCTCCGCCGGCCGGGACGGTGAACCGAAAAGCCGACGAGGCGAGCCGGAATCCCGGCCCGCCTCGAGGCGCCGGATCGTCGGCGCGAGAACTCGTCAGATGCAGACCACCGCCAGGCCCACGCCCCGCCAAACCTGCGTCTCGACGCGCTCGAATTCGTCCTTGTCGTGGTTGTACCGCATGTCGATCTCGGTGCGGTAGCCCCTGTCGCGCTGTTCGGTCACGTGGCAGTCGCCGGACGCCGTGCCGGCGCGGTTGACCACGCCGTACGGCACGCCCTGCGCCTCGAGCGCGGCCCGGGCGCTGTGTTCGCTCATGCCGACCACGTTCGGAGCCGGCTGGGCCGCCGCGGTCCCGGCGCCCAGCAGCACCGCCGTCCCGGCGCCCAGCAGCACCGACGCGGCCGCCGCGCACACGGCCGCGGTGACGGAGGTGTGCAGCAAACCCCTTCCACGGTGGGATTTTTCGGGAACGAAGTGGGAACTGCTCGTGGTGGATGTCATGCCTTTCAGCGTGCCGACCGGCGGGCCGGCTCCGCATCGGGTGACGCCCCGATCCGCACCCTGATCTTTCGTCTCGGGGTTCGCGTGCGCCGTGCTCCGTAGGATCTGTGCATGGCCGGACCGACGCGGGTGGCGCTTGCCCTGGGCAGCGGGGGCGCCCGCGGCTACGCCCACATCGGCGTGATCGAGGTGCTCGAGGAACGCGGCTTCGAGATCACCGGGGTGGCGGGCTCGTCCATGGGTGCGCTCGTCGGCGGGCTGTACGCGGCGGGCAAGCTCGACGACTACACCCGCTGGGCGACGTCGTTGACCCAGCTCGACGTGCTGCGCCTGCTCGACGTGTCGCTGTCCGCGCCGGGCGCCATCCACGCCGAGAAGATCCTCGACAAGGTGCGCGAGATCCTCGGCGACACCCCCATCGAGGGGCTGCGGATCCCGTACACGGCGGTCGCGACGGACCTGGCCGCCGGCCGGTCCGTGTGGTTCCAGCGCGGCCCCGTCGACGTGGCGATCCGCGCCTCCATCGCGATCCCCGGCGTGATCACCCCGTACGTGCTCAACGGGCGGGTGCTCGCGGACGGTGGAATCCTCGATCCGCTGCCGCTCGCCCCGATCCTCGCCGCCGGTGCCGACGTCACCATCGGTGTCAGTCTCGGGGCGGAGGAGCGCGACGTCGAGGGCGGCGCCCCGGCCCACGCGAGTGCGGAGCCGCGACCGGTCGACGAGTGGATCGGCCGCTTCCGCCGCAGCGCCGCGCAACTGCTCGAGCGCGACGTCGTCCGCTCGGTGGTCGGGCGGTTCGGCAGCGCGCAGGTGGCACGCAGCGATGCCGCGGCGGACGTGGCGCTCGAGGAGACCGAGGTCGTCGACGATCCGGTACCGGTCCCGAAGCTCAGCCGCTTCGAGGTGATGAACCGTTCGCTCGATCTGATGCAGTCGGCCCTGGCCCGGTATCAGCTCGCCGGGTACCCGCCGGACGTGCTCATCCGCATTCCGCGCAAGTCGGGGCGCAGCCTCGACTTCCACCGCGCGGCGGAGATGATCGCGCTCGGCCGCAGCCTCACGGAGTCCGCCCTCGACGCCGCGGGGCTCGGTGCCGCGCCGGTCGCCGAACCGGCTGACCCGGACGCCGGAACCGCCTAGGCTGAGCCGGTGGAGACCGTACCGATCCAGCTGCCGGGCGGCACGACGACACCGGTCCGCCTGTTTCCCGGTCCGGAACAACCGGCCCGCATCGACGTGCCGCGGCCCGTGGTGGTGATCCTGCCCGGCCTCGGCATCCCGGCGGGCTACTACGAGCCCTTCGCCGAGGCGCTCACCGGATACGGGTTCGACGCCGCGCTCTGCGAGCTGCCCGGGCAGGGCGACAGCCGCCCCCGTCCCGGACCCGACAGCGACTACGGGTACCAGGAACTGGCGGCCGTCGACCTGCCGGCGATGTTCGAGGTGGTACACGAACGGTTCCTCGACTCCACCCCGTACCTCCTGGGGCATTCGATGGGCGGTCAGCTCGGGGCGCTCTATGCCGCCCGCAATCCCGGACGGCTCGGCGGGCTGGTCCTCGTCGCCGCGGGCACCCCCTACTACCGCCACCACGCGGGCATCCGCGGGCCGGGTCTGCTCCTCGGGTCCGCGGCGATGTCGATCACCGCGAGCGTCGCCGGGTTCTGGCCCGGCGATCGGTTCGACGTCGCCGGTTTCGGCCGTCAGTCCCGGCTGCTCATCTCGGACTGGGCGCGCCTGGCCCGCAGCGGACGTTTCGAGCCCCGCGGCGCCGACGTCGACTACGAGCAGCGGCTCGCCGAGCTGAGCCTGCCGGTGCTGTCCGTCACCGTCGAGGGCGACGACATGACGCCCGTCCCCGCCGCCCGGCACCTGCTCGAGAAGATGCCCGCCGCCGACGTGACGACGTGGCACCAGTCCCGGCCGCTGGGGCACAACGGATGGATCCGCGACAACGCGGACACCGTCGAGCGGATCGCCGCCTGGTTGAAGGACCGGTGAGCGCGGCCTCCTACCGGGAGAGCATGCGCTCGAGGAACGTGAACGTCAGTGCCGCCTTGAACGCGGCCTGGGCGTTGTCCGCGGCACCGCCGTGCCCGCCCTCGATGTTCTCGTAGTACCAGACCTCGTGGCCCTGTTCCTCGAGCCGGGCCACCATCTTCCGGGCGTGACCGGGATGCACCCGGTCGTCCCGGGTCGAGGTGGTGATCAGGATCGGCGGGTACGCCGCCTCCGGGTCGGTGTTCTGGTACGGCGAGTACTCGCGCAGGAAGGCCCACTCGTCGGGGTCGTCGGGGTCGCCGTACTCGGCCATCCACGACGCCCCGGCGAGCAGCAGGTGATACCGCTTCATGTCGAGCAGCGGCACCTGGCACACGATCGTCCCGAACAGCTCGGGGTAGCGGGTGAGCATCACGCCCATGAGCAGACCGCCGTTGCTGCCACCCTGGATGCCGAGCCGGTCGGCGGTGGTGATGCCGCGCGCGACCAGATCCCGTGCCACCGCGGCGAAGTCCTCGAACACCCTGGGCCGGTTCTCCTTCAGCGCCTGGGTGTGCCACTGCGGCCCGTACTCTCCGCCGCCGCGGATGTTGGCGATCACGTAGGTGTACCCGCGTTCGAGCCACGCCAGGCCCACGCCGCCGCTGTACGCCGGCACCATCGAGTTCTCGAATCCGCCGTAGCCGTACAGCAGGGTCGGGGCCGGGGACGAGGTGTTGCGGCCCACCACGAAGTACGGAACCTGGGTCCCGTCGTCCGAGGTGGCGAAATACTGTGTGACGGCGATGTTCTCGGCGTCGAAGAACGCCGGGGCCTGCTTGATCGACTCCAGCGGACTGCCGATCGTGCCGGACAGCAGCGTCGCGGGCACGGTGAAACCGCTGGAGTTGAGGAAGAATTCGTCGCTCTCGAGCGGGTCGACGTCGATCACGGAGGTGGAGGTCGCGGCCGGCACGTCCGCGAGAGGGCGATCGGTCCACCCGTCCGCTCCGGGGGTGAGCATCCGCACCTCGGTCTGCACGTCGCGCAGCGCGACCACCAGCAGGTGGTTCCGTGTCCATGCGTACTGTTCCAGCGAGGTGTGCGCGTCCGGGGCGAACAGCACCGTCATCTCGCGCGACCCGGCCAGGAACTCCGGGTAGTTCGCGGCCAGCAGGGTGCCCGCCGGATGTCCGAGCCACGGCGACCGGGTCCTGATCAGCAGGTGGTCGCGATACACGGAGACCTTCGCGTCGTCCGGAGCCTCGATCCGGACGAGCTTCCCGTCGGGCCGCAACTCGAAACGGTGCGACGTGTAGAAGTCGATCGCGCGCTCGACGAAACTGCGCTCGAAGCCGGGGGTGCGGTCGTACCAGGCCGAGACGGCGACATCGGACTTGTCGCCCTCGTACACCGTCTCGGTCTCGGACAGCGGGGTACCGCGGCGCCAGCGCTTGGCCAGGCGCGGATACCCGGAGTCGGTGAGCGAGCCGTCGCCGAAATCGGTGCCGACGTACACGGTGTCCGCATCGATCCAGCCGATGTCGGTCTTCGCCTCCGGCACCGTGAAACTGTCCGGCCCGCCGACGAACTTCCGTGAATCCACATCGAACTCGCGGATCACGGTGGCGTCGGCGCCGCCGCGCGACAGGCCGATCAGGGCCCGGGACTGGCCGGGCCGCAGCACCTGCGCCCCCGACCACACCCAGTTCTCGCCCTCCGCCTCGGCGACCGCGTCGAGGTCGACCAGCACGTCCCAGTCCGGGGCGTCGCGCAGGTACTGCTCCATGGTGGTGCGCCGCCACAGACCGCGCACGTGCCGAGCGTCGCGCCAGTAGTTGTACAGGTACTCGCCGCGACGCCGCGCGTACGGAATGCGCGCGTCGGTGTCGAGGACCTCCCGGATCCGGGACTGCAGCGTCTCGAACGCCTCGGTGCGGGTGTACTCGTCGACGGTGCGGTCGTTGTGCGCGCGCACCCACCCGAGTTGCTCGTCGCCGGTGACGTCCTCGAGCCAGAGGTACGGGTCGTTCGTGTCGTCGGTCATGGGCAATTGTTGCTCATCCGGTCCCGGGCGACCCGATGGGGACCGCAGCACGCGACAAAACGCCGCACCCGCCACACTGGCGGCATGCAGCTCCACCCCTCCGACGCCCAGCGGGACTGGCTCGACGACCGCGTCCGCAGCGACCAGTTCCTGCTGTTCTGCTTCGAGGGGCCGGCCGACGACCCGGACCGCCTGGTGGCGGAGCTGCGGCGACGGGCGTCGGCCGTCGCCGAGCTGCGGCTGCACGCCGTGGCGGTGCCGGGCGATCTGGACTATCCGTACTGGGCGACCGGGCCCGTCGGCGCCGACCGGTTTGTCGTGCACCGGCTGCCGGATCCGTCGTGGCCGGGCGTGCAGGAGGCCCTCGGTGCGCTGCTCACCGACCGGCTCGACATCCGGGCCTCGCCGTGGCGGCTGCACCTGCTGCCCGGCGTGACGGGGGCGCCGCGCTGCGCCGCGGCCGCAACCGTTGTCGTGCTGCAGGTTTCACACGCCTTCGCGGACGGTACCCGCGCGTCCGCCCTGGCCCGGGCGTTGCTGTCCGGCACCGCCCCGGCCGGCGGCGGCGCGGCCGACGGCACCGCCCCGTCGGTTCCGGTGATGCTCCTGCGCGCCGCGGCCAAGCTTCCGGTCCAGCTGGGCTCCCTGCTGGTGACGGGGGCACGCGCGGGCCGCGCCGAACGCGAACTGGCCGATCCGGCCGTCCCGCCACCGGCCCCGGGATGCCCGCCGAGCGCCGTGAACACCGATCCCGGCCCGCGGCGCGCGGTGCGGACGATCGTGTGCCCGGCGACGGACCTGCGCACCGTGGGGACCGTGACCGTCGGTGCGCTGACCGCGATCGGGTCCGCGCTCGCCGAGTTCCTCGGCGACTTCCCGGCCGACCGGCTCGGTGCGGAGGTACCCATCTCTCTCGCCGGAAACGGGTTGTCGCGCAACACCTACCGCAGTGCCGGGGTCCGGCTGTTCGCGCACGTGAACGATCCTCGGGAACGTGCCGAGGCCATCGCGGACGACCTGGCGCAGCGACGGCGACGGATCACGCATCCGGCCATGGATCTGCGAGATCTTCCGTTCGCGCACGTCCCGGCACCGCTGCTGCGGTTCGGACTCGCCCGCGCCGACCTCGGCGCGGTGCCGCGGACCGTCACCGGCAACACGGTCGTGTCCAGCGTGTACCGCGGCGCGGGCGATCTGGTGCTCGGCGGCGCCGCCGTGCGCTTCACCGCCGGTTTCCCGGGCCTGTCGCCGGCCATGGGCCTGACCCACGGCGTGCACGGGATCGGCGACGTGGTCACGCTGTCGGTCACGACCAGCCCGCAGGTGATCGAGCCCGGGGAACTGGACCGGTACGAGAGCGTGTTGCGTGCCGCCGTCGCGCAGGTGGCGCACGCGTAGGGGGACCGCCCCGGCGTTGTCGAGCAACTGCTTGGTTCGGGGCGGTTGCGGCTGTAGCGTGCCGGTCGGAACGGATCGACGAGGGAGTGACGATGGGCGTGTACGCGGTGACCGGGGCGGCGTCCGGCATGGGCGCGGCGAGCGCGGAACGGCTGCGGACCGCCGGCCACACCGTGATCACCGTCGACCTGAAGGAGGGCGACGTCGTCGCCGACCTCTCGACCCCGGTGGGACGTTCCGGAGCGGTGCGGCAGACCCTCGAGCTGGCCGGGAACCGGCTCGACGGTGCGGTCCTCGCCGCCGGCCTCGGTCCGGTGCCCGGCAAGGAACAGACCATGGCCCAGGTCAACGTCCGCGGCGTGATCGAGCTGCTCGAGGGGTGGCGGCCGGCGCTCGCCGCGGCCGGAAACAGCAAGGTCGTCGTGTTCGGGTCGAATTCGACGACCACCACCCCGGCCGTCCCCATGTCGGCGGTGCGGGCGTTTCTCGCGGGCGACCTGGAGAAGGGCGTGCGGCGGGCGGGCCGGATCCGGCCGGCGGCCGCCCCCTTCACCTACGCCGCGTCGAAGATCGCCGTCACCCACTGGGTGCGCCGGAACGCGGTGACCCCGGACTGGGCGGGGGCGGGATCCGGCTGAACGTCCTCGCGCCGGGCGCGGTGGCGACTCCGCTGCTCGAGACTCAGCTCGAGAGCCCGGAAGGTGACCGGGTCAGGAGCTTTCCGGTTCCGATCGGCGGGTTCGGTGATCCGGACCGGATCGCCGAATGGGTGGAGTTCATGCTCTCGCCGGCCGCGGACTTCCTCGTGGGCTCCGTGGTGGTGGTCGACGGCGGTAGCGAGGCATGGTTCCGTGCGGTCGACTGGCCGCGACCGGTGCCGGTGCGGAAGGTGCTGCGGTACGTGCGGCGGATGCGGAGCTTCCGCCGCTGAGGTGGCGCTGCGGCTTCCGCCGCCGAGGCAATTCTGCGCCCGAGGGGGCGGTTGTCGCGGGCGGCTCTCGACGTCCGTCGCGGCAGCGTCCCCCTCGCCGTGGTTTTCTCCTGCTCGACGCCGTGCGCATGCCCGATTCGCGCCGCATGTCGGGGCTACCGGCAAGTAACCGGACCATCCGCAGACACGCCGGAGCGGCAGGTCTACCCTGTTTGTTCGTGACCTCACACTATGACGTCGTTGTCCTCGGAGCCGGTCCCGGTGGGTACGTCGCTGCTATCCGCGCGGCACAGCTGGGACTGAGTACCGCCATCATCGAGAAGAAGTACTGGGGTGGTGTCTGCCTGAACGTGGGCTGCATTCCCTCCAAGGCGCTTCTCCGCAATGCCGAACTGGCGCATCTCTTCACGAAAGAGGCCAAGACGTTCGGCATGTCCGGGGACGTGTCCTTCGACTTCGGCGCCGCTTTGGACCGCAGCCGCAAGGTCGCGGACGGCCGCGTCAAGGGCGTGCACTTCCTGATGAAGAAGAACAAGATCACCGAATACGACGGTGCGGGTTCCTTCGTCGATGCCAACACCATCTCGGTCGAGCTCAACAAGGGCGGAACCGAGACGGTGACGTTCGACAACGCGATCATCGCGACCGGTTCGGTCACCAAGTTGCTGCCCGGCACCGAGCTGAGCAACAACGTCGTCACCTACGAGGAGCAGATCCTCACCCGTGAGCTGCCGGGCTCGATCCTGATCGTCGGTGCCGGCGCCATCGGTATGGAGTTCGGCTACGTGCTGGCCAACTACGGCGTGGACGTCACCATCGTCGAGTTCCTCGACCGTGCGCTGCCCAACGAGGACGCCGACATCTCCAAGGAGATCGCGAAGGCGTACAAGAAGCTCGGCGTGAAGATCATGACCGGTGCCGCGGTGCAGTCGATCGACGACGACGGCAACAAGGTGACCGTCGCGATCAAGGACAACAAGTCCGGCAACGTCGAGTCCGTCGTCGTCGACAAGGTCATGCAGTCGGTCGGGTTCGCCCCGCGCGTGGAGGGTTTCGGCCTCGAGAACACCGGTGTCGCCCTCACCGACCGCGGCGCCATCGCCATCGACGACGTGATGCGCACGAACGTGCCGCACATCTACGCCATCGGTGACGTCACCGCCAAGCTCATGCTGGCGCACGTCGCCGAGGCGATGGGCGTGGTCGCGGCCGAGACGATCGGCGGCGCCGAGACCCTCACCTTCGACGACTACCGGATGATGCCGCGCGCGACGTTCTGCCAGCCGCAGGTCGCCAGCTTCGGCCTGACCGAGCAGCAGGCGCGCGACGAGGGCTACGACGTCAAGGTCTCGACCTTCCCCTTCACCGCGAACGGTAAGGCCCACGGCCTCGGCGATCCCAACGGCTTCGTCAAGCTGATCGCCGACAACAAGCACGGGGAACTGCTCGGCGGCCACCTGATCGGCCCCGACGTCTCCGAACTTCTGCCCGAGCTGACCCTCGCGCAGAAGTGGGACCTGACGGTCAACGAACTGGCCCGCAACGTCCACACCCACCCGACGCTGAGCGAAGCGCTGCAGGAGGCCATCCACGGCCTCGCAGGGCACATGATCAACTTCTGATCCCAGCGCGTCGAAGATCCTCCGCGCGGGCAGATCCCCGTTCGGATGTACCGGCTTCAGCCCGTGGCGACCGAAACGTCGCCGCGGGCTGTCGTCGTCTTCGGAGACGAAACCTGATTCGATACCCGTGACGCGGGGTACGTTGTCGGCATGGCTGAACGGGGTGCGACTCCCAAGGTGCATCCGGTGCGCAGGATGATGTTGCGCGCCGTGCGACACCTGTTCACTCCCCTTCGTCCCGACGACTACCTCGAGATGATCAATCCCCTGTGGACCACCCGGGAACTGCGGGGCCGGGTCGAGCGGGTGGTACCCGAAGGTCCCGAGGCGGCGTCCGTGCTGATCCGTCCCGCGTACGAATGGCGGGGGCACCGTCCCGGCCAGTACGTGCGGCTGGGAGTGATCATCGACGGCGTCTACCACTGGCGGGCCTATTCGCTGACCTCCGATCCCGAGCCCGACGACGGACTGATCAGCGTCACCCCGAAGGTCGTCGAGACCGGCGTGGTCTCGCCCCACCTGGTGCGCCGGATCCGGCCCGGCGACGTGGTGCGGCTCGGCGAGGTCGAGGGTGTGTTCACCCTGCCCGACCCGCTGCCGGGGAAGATGCTGTTCGTCAGTGCCGGTAGCGGTATCACGCCGATCATGAGCATGCTGCGCAGCCTGGACCACCGCGACGCCCTCGACGACGTCGTCCTGGTGCATTCGGCCCGCACCGCCGACGAGGTCATCTTCGCGTCCGTGCTGCGCGACCTCGACGCGCGTCGTCCCGGGTTCCGCCTGGTGCTGCGGCTCACCGCGGAGCAGGGCCGCATGACGCCGGCCGATCTGGACGAGCTGTGCCCCGACTGGCGGGAGCGGGAGGCGTTCTGCTCCGGCCCCGGCGAGATGCTCGATGCGTTCGTCGAGCACTGGAACGACCACGGTGATCCGAAGAAACTCCACATGGAGCGTTTCCAGCCGATCATCGGCGGGAATGCGGGATCGGGTGAGGGCGGCACGGTTCACTTCCTCGACAGCGAGGCCGACGTCGAATGCGACGGCGGCACGCCGATCCTGGTAGCGGGCGAGCAGGCCGGCCTGCAGCTTCCGTACGGATGCCGGATCGGGATCTGCCATACCTGCGTGGGCACGCTCCGCTCCGGCAGAGTGCGGGACCTGCGCACGGACGAGGTCGCCGAACCCGTCGGCGCCGCGGTCCGCACATGCATCCACACCGCCGAAGGCGACATCGAAATCGAGCTGTGAACGAAAGGAACGCGAGATGACGACGGAGATCGAGAGTCCCCTCGCGCATCTGAGCGAGGAAACGCTCGAGGTATTGGCGAAGGAGTTCGACGCCATCCACGACAGGGTCTACGCCGACCTGGGGGAGCGCGACCGCCGCTACATCAAGACGGTGATCGCGACGCAGCGACAGCTCGCCGTCGCCGGCCGTGCCCTGCTGCTCGGCTCGGCGTCCAAGCCGGCGTGGGTCGCGGGCACCGCATGCCTCGGCCTGGCCAAGATCCTCGAGAACATGGAGATCGGCCACAACGTCATGCACGGGCAGTGGGACTGGATGAACGATCCGGACATCCACTCGTCGGTGTGGGACTGGGACACCGCCTCGACCGCGGCGGGCTGGAAGCACTCCCACAACTACATTCACCACACCTTCACCAACATCCGCGGCAAGGACAAGGATCTCGGGTACGAGATCATGCGGATCGACCCGCACCAGAAGTGGCATCCGGTCTACCTGGCGCAGCCGTTCTACAACGTGCTGCTCATGGCGTTCTTCGAATGGGGCGTGGCGCTGCACGACCTCGATCTCGACGCGCTGTGGGCGGGGGAGAAGACCCCGGCGCAGGTGCTCGAGGAACTGAAGGGCATCGCGGGCAAGGCGCGGCGGCAGTTCGTCAAGGACTACGTGGGCTGGCCCCTGGTCTCCGCCGGCGCGTTCGCCGCCGCGGCGCTGCTGTCGGGCGGCCGGATGCCGCAGCCGGCCACCTCCCGGATCGGGCGCCGGCTGCGCGGACTCGGCCGCCTCGGGCGTGGCCGCGCGGCCGGCCGCCGGGCCGACCGGGTCGCCGACGTGCTCGACAGGGTCCTGCCGGGCGTGGAGAAGACGTTCCTGGCCACCCTGGCGGCGGACTTCACCGCCAACATCATCCGCAACGTGTGGTCGCACGCGATCATCTTCTGCGGCCACTTCCCGGACCAGACGTACACCTTCAGTCGGAAGGAGGTCGAGAACGAGAGCCGCGGCGGATGGTACGTCCGCCAGCTGGTCGGTGCGGCCAACATCGAGGGCAGTCCGCTGTTCCACGTGATCAGCGGAAACCTCGGCTACCAGGTCGAACACCACCTCTACCCCGACATGCCGAGCACCCGGTACGCCGAGGTGGCGCCCGAGGTGAAGGACATCTGCGAGCGGTACGGGCTGCCGTACAACACCGGGCCCCTGTCCAGGCAGTGGGGCACCGTGCACCGGACGATCCTGCGCCTCGCGTTCCCCGGCGGCAAGCCGCGGCCGAAGCCCGGTCCGTACCGCAGCGCGGACGACTCGTCGGCGCGGAAGCCGGCGACGAGCGAGGCCGCCCGGTTCCGTAGCCGGCTGCCCGCGGACCACCCCGCAGCAGGCCCGGAGCACGAGCACGGTGGTGTGGAGGTCGAACCGCCGCCGCGCTGACGATCGTTGCTACGGCCGATGGGTCCGGTCGTACTCCGCTTGTGCCGCAAGCACTTCCGTCATGCTCGACTCGAGTACCCCGATGAGGGCACGCAGGTGCTCGGCGACCTGCGCGCCGAGCGGCGTGAGGCTGTACTCGACCTTGGGTGGAATGGTCGTTTCCACATGACGGTGGACGAGGCCGTCGCGCTCGAGCTGCTGCAGCGTCTGGGACAGCATGCGCTCGCTCACCCCGTCGACGTGTCGGCGCAGTTCACCGAACCGGTGCGGGCCCTCGCCCAGGGCGGCCAGGGCGAGCACGCCCCAGCGGCCGGTCGCGTTCTGCAGGACCTGCCGGGACGTGCACGCGCGGGCGAACACGTTCGCTTCGAGTGCGGGATCCGTCGTCACGCCTCCCAGCGTACATGCACGAACACTACGTGCCGTACTTACCGAAGTGGTTGCACTTACGATTAGTAAGTGATTTGATGGCGGTGTTCCCGACTTTCGTTCTCGAGGAGATCTCATGACCATCGCCGTTACCGGTGCCACCGGCCACCTCGGCCACCACGTCGTCACTGCCCTGCTCGACCGCGGTGCCGAGCCGTCCGACGTCGTCGCGATCGTCCGCGACGCCGCGAAGGCTGCCGACCTCGCCGCCCGGGGCGTGCAGGTGCGCGTCGCCGACTACGCCGACCGGGACGCACTCGTCGCCGCCCTGGCCGGCGTCGACAAGCTCCTGCTGATCTCCGGTAGCGAGGTGGGCCGACGGATTGCGCAGCACACCAACGTCATCGAGGCCGCGAAGGCCGCAGGGGTCGGCCTCGTGGCCTACACCAGCGTCCTCGACGCGCAGCGCAGCCCCCTGGCGCTGGCCGCCGAGCACAAGGCCACCGAGGACCTGCTCGCCGCCTCCGGGCTGGACGTCGTGCTGCTGCGCAACGGCTGGTACTGGGAGAACTATGCCGCAGCTGTCGACACGGCGAAGGCGACCGGCGCCCTGTTCGGCGCCGCCGGCAGCGGCCACGTCGCCGGTGCCGCCCGCAAGGACTACGCGGAGGCCGCCGCCGCCGTGCTGCTCGCCGGCGACCAGGCCGGCAGGATCCACGAACTCGGCGGCGACGAGCGCCTCACCTACGCGGAGCTCGCCGACGTCCTGTCCGGGATCGTCGGCGCGCCCGTCGCCTACAAGGACCTGCCCCGGGACGAGTACACGAAGGTCCTCGAGAGCGCCGGGGTGCCCACTCCGATGGCCGCCGTCCTCGCCGACTCCGATGCGGGCATCGCCGTCGGCGCACTCGACACCGACAGCGGTGATCTGCAGCGGCTCATCGGGCGGCCGAGCACGCCGGTGGCCACGGTGCTGAGCCGATAGTCCATGCCGTGAACCGGAATCCGCCCACGACACAGCGTGGGCGGATTCCGGTGCCGGGCGGGAATTCAGCGAGTCAGGTAGGCCACCCAGCCGCCGAACTCGGTGATGTCGACGGCGTCCGCCGCGGCGTCGTGCGTGCAACCGAATCCGACGACCCACCGCCCGTCGGAGAGTTCGACGCTGGTCAGCGTCATCGGCGCGGGCAGCGCGGCCAGGAACCGGCCCAGGCCGGCCTCCGAGACCCGGAACAACTCGCCGGCGATCGGCGCGCCCCGGCCGGCGCCGTGGCGGACGAGGCCGGGCTTCGGGGGAGTGGTGTTCAGCGCCGTCAGGCGGTACGCGTCGGATGTGCGGACCTCCTCGACGAACCGGGCACCGATCTCCTCGAGCTGGAAGTGCAACGGTTGATCACGCAGGTGTGCCCCGAACACCGCCAGCTCGACCCCGCCGGAGACGAATCCCGGTGCGGCGACGCCCGTCAACCGCGCCGCGAGATCCACGGCGACCTGGTCGGCGAAGGCCGGCACCACGAACATCACCCCGAAGGCACGGCCCTCGGCGGTCGGTGCACCAGGTACCGCGACCGCGGCCATGTCGAGCAGATTGCAGAAGTTCGTGAACGTGCCCATCCGCCGGTTGATCCCGATCGGGTCGGACTGTACCGCGGCGATCGTGGGATGCTCGGTGGTGGTGGGCAGCAGCAACCCGGCGAACCCGTCGAGGAGGTCCGCCGCGAACGCCTTGGCGTGGGTCAGCGTGTCGAGATCGGCCACCAGTTCGTGCGCCGCCGGGTGCTCCGCGGCCGCGACGATCGCGGCGACCGTCGGATCCGCCCCGGCGGGGTTCGTCGCCAGGAACTCCCCGACGGCCGCGTACCGCTGTGCGACGACGGCGCCGTCGTAGAGCAGCGTCGCCGCGTCCAGCAGCGGCGAGACGTCGACCTCGGTCACGTCGAGTCCCGCCGCACGCCCTGCGGCGACAGTGCGCGCGAACGCATCTCGATATTCGTCGCACAACTCGGCGAGGTCCTCCGCGCGCGGCACCGCCACGCGCGGCGTGGACGGTGCGGCGAACGGCACGTCCGACGGCCACCTCCGGCTGCGGGGGTCGCGCGGTTCCGGCCCGGCCATCACCTTCGCCGCCGCCCCGGCCAGGTCGAGCGACGTGGCGAACACGGTGAGGCAGTCGTAGTCCACGCATGCCGGCACCACGCCGTGGGCCGGGATCACGCCGAGCGTGGCCTTGATGCCCACGAGTCCCTGCAGCGCGGCCGGGACCCGGCCGGAACCCGCGGTGTCCGTGCCGATCCCGATGTCCGCGATGCCCAGCGCGACTGCGGTCGCCGAGCCCGAACTCGATCCGCCCGACACGCGTTCGGGATCCCAGGAACAGCGCACCGCCCCGTACGGGCTACGGGTGCCGACGAGGCCGGTGGCGAACTGGTCGAGGTTGGTCTTGCCCAGGATCACCGCACCGGCAGCGACGAGGCGCGCGACGCCCGACGCGGTGTCCGTGGGGGTGTAGGCGAACTCGGGGCAGCCGGCCGTGGTGGGTATTCCGGCGACGTCCACGTTGTCCTTCACCGCCACCAGCAGGCCCGCGAGCGGCAGGTCCTCGCCCGCCGCGACGCGCGCATCCACGGCGTCGGCGTCGGCGAGCACATCCGCGGGCGGCCGCAGCGCGATCCACACCTCGGGCCGGTCCACCTCGCCGATGCGGCGCAGCGCCGCCTCCGCTCGGATCCTGCTCGGCGACGGCGCAGCCGAAAGTCCATTTTCCACAACGATGCTCATGCTGCTCCGATCACGAGAAGGGGGGTGCCGGGGGCGACCTTCGCGCCCGGCCCGACGAGGACCTTCAGGACGGTCCCTTCGAGAGCTGCCGGCACGGGCATCTCGAGCTTCATGGCCTCGAGGATGACGACGGTGTCGTCGTCGGCGACCCTGTCGCCCTCTGCCACCTCGACCCGCCACACGTTGCCGACCATGGGAGCCTCGACGACGACCGATCCCGCCGGCATCCCGGCGAGCGGGTCGACGGGATCGACCACCTCGACCGGTGCCGGCTCGGTCCGGTCGAACTCACCGGCCGCGTGCCACGCCTGCTTCTCGGTCTCGAATGCCGCGGACTGACGCTCGTGGAACGCGTCGATGGACTCGGTGTTCGCCGCCAGGAACCGCAGGTGGTCGGCGAGGGCGAACGTGCCCTCGGAGACCTCGGCGTCGAACCGGCCCGCCAGGGACGCGGTGCGGTACTCGAGCAGCTGCTCCGGGCTCACCGGTTCCCACACGATCCGATCGAAGAAGCGGAACAGCCACGGCGTGCCGTCCTCGAACGGGCCGGCCTGCCGGTACCCGGACCAGATCGGCACCGTCCGGCCGATCAGCTGGTAGCCGCCGGGGGACTCCATGCCGTAGACGCACAGGTACTTGCCGCCGATGCCCACGGCGTCCGACGGGGTCCACGTACGCGCCGGGTTGTACTTCGTCGTCACGAGCCGGTGCCGGGGATCGAGTGGAACGGCCAGGGGCGCACCGAGATACACGTCACCGAGGCCGAGGACGAGGTACTCGGCGTCGAACACCGTGTCGCGGACCTGCTCGACCGAGTCGAGTCCGTTGATGCGCCGGATGAACTCGGTGTTCGACGGCAGCCACGGCGCCGAGTCGCGCACACCGCTGTGGTAGCGGGAGATCGCCTCGGAGATCGACGGGTCGTCGAACGAGAGCGGCAACCGGACGGTGCGGCTGGGCACCACCAGGTCGTGGGTGGCCGGCAGTTCCGTCTCGAGATCCTGCAGGGTCCCGAGCAGGCGGTGCTGGGGCAGCACGTCCGGGTCGAAGTGCACGTGCAGCGAGCGCACCCCCGGCGTGACGTCGACGATCCCCGGCAGGCGCAGGGCCGCGAGCGCCTCGGACAGGGCGTGCACCCGCATCCGCAACCCCAGGTCGAGCACCCTGTCGCCGTACTCGACGAGGATGTTGTCGTCGCCGCCGCGCAGGTACACCACCTCGGGACGGTCCAGGAACGCCGGGGTACCGGCCAGTCGGCCGCCGTCGAGCGCGGCGGGCCGCGCTACGGGCGGGACGTCGAGGGCACGGGCCGCCGCGCCGCGCAGCTCGACCGCCGCCTCGTCGGTCACGGGAACGAACCGCACCGAATCCCCGGGCCGGATCTGCCCCATCTTCCAGCGGTGACCGGAGACGACCGTGAGCGGGCAGGCGAACCCGCCCAGGCTCGGGCCGTCCGGACCGAGCAGGATCGGGGTGTCGCCGGAAACGTTGAGCGCGCCCACCGAGTAGGGGTTGTCGTGCAGGTTCGACGGGTGCAGCCCGGCCTCGCCGCCGTCCGTCCGCGACCAGGTGGGCTTCGGGCCGTCCAGGCGGATGCCGGTGCGGTTCGCGTGGGACTGCACCGTCCACGTGGTGTCGTAGAACTGGGCCAGGTCGTCCTCGGTGAAGTAGGCCGGTGCGGGCTGCGGCCCCTCGGTGACGGCGAGATGCCACGTGTGGGTGAACTCCGGGCGACGCTCGACGGGTACGGGTACGGGTGCCGGGCCGGCGGGGGCGGGAGATTCCGCCACGCCGAGCACATCACCCGTGGCCACGGCTCTACCGGTGACGCCGCCGAAGCCGCCGAGGGTGAACGTCGACGCGCTGCCGTGGTAGAGCGGGGCGTCGAGACCGCCACGTACCGCGACATAGGTGCGCAGGCCCTGCTCGGCCGGGGCGCCGATGTCGAGCACGCCGCCGGCCGGGATCTGCACGGGCTCCCACATCGGCACGGGCACACCGTCCACGGTGGCGACGACCGGGGCGCCGGTGACGCACACGAGCGTCGGGTCGGAGAACTTCAGGCGCGGGCCCTGCAGCGTGCATTCCAGCGCCGGTGCCCCCTCCGGGTTGCCGACGGCGCCGTTGGCCGCGCGCATCGACAGGTCGTCCATCGGGCCGGACGGCGGAATGCCGACCTCCCACAGACCGATCCGGCCGGGGAAGTCCTGCACGGTGGTCATGGTGCCCGCGCGCAGCACGTCGATGCGGTGACCCGTCGCCCGCACGTCCCGCAGCGTCGCGGTGGTGTGTGCGGCCTCGAGCACCGGCTCGGCGGTGCAGATGCGCCGCAGCTGTGGCAGGTTCGTCTGCACGCCGTACAGGTGGGTGTCGTCGAGCGCCTCGGCGAGCGCCGCGAACGCGGTGCGACGGGACTCGCCGCGCACGATGATCTTGGCGAGCATCGGATCGTAGAACGAGCTCACCTCGGTGCCGGTGTCCACCCACGTCTCGACGCGGGTGTGGGCCGGGAACTCGACGGCGGTGAGCAGTCCGGCGCTGGGCCGGTAGTCGTGCCCCGGGTCCTCCGCGTACACGCGCGCCTCCACGGCGTGACCGGTGAGCCGCGGTCCGCTGTCGGGCAGCGCGTCGAGCATCTCGGTCTCGCCCCGGCCGAGCCGCAGCATCCACTCGACCAGGTCCACACCGGTGACCTCCTCGGTGATCGGGTGCTCGACCTGCAGGCGGGTGTTCATCTCGAGGAACGACGCCTCGCCGCGTTCGACGTCGTAGACGAATTCGACGGTGCCGGCGGAGCGGTAGCTCACCGACGACGCGAGCCGGCGCGACGACGCGAGCAGTTCCTCGACGACCGCGTCGGGCAGGTTCGGGGCGGGCGCCTCCTCGACGACCTTCTGGTTGCGTCGCTGCAACGAGCAGTCGCGCGTGCCGAGGCTGATCGTGCGGCCGCGGCCGTCGCCGAACACCTGCACCTCGATGTGGCGGGCGTGGGCGACGAACCGTTCGAGGAACACGCCCGACGAGGAGAAGTGTGCGGACGCGAGACGCTGCACCCGCTCGTATGCGTCCCGCAGCTCGTCGGGGGTGTGGCAGGCCTGCATGCCGATACCACCCCCGCCGCCGACGGCCTTGAGCATCACGGGGTATCCGACGGTTTCGGCCGCGGCGAGGGCGGCGTCGACGGACCCGAGCAGGCCGCTGCCCTCGACGAGCGGGACGCCGACGGCGCGCGCCGCCTCGCGAGCGGTGTGCTTGTCGCCGAAGACCCGCAGCTGCCCGGGCGTGGGCCCGATGAACGCGATGCCCGCCGCCTCGCAGGAGGCCGCGAATTCGGCGTTCTCCGAGAGGAACCCGTACCCGGGGTGGACCGCGCCCGCGCCGGTCGCGAGGGCCGCCTCGATCACCAGATCCGCCCGCAGGTACGACTCCGCGGCCGGGGCGGGACCGAGGCGCACGGCCATGTCCGCCATTTCGACGTGTGCGGCGGACGCGTCCGCGTCCGAGTACACGGCGACGGTCTTCAGCCCCAGTGTGTGCGCCGAACGCATGATCCGGCAGGCGATCTCGCCGCGGTTGGCGACGAGCAGGGTGTCGAAAGCGAACGTCACGACAGGCTCCTTCGGTGACGGGGAAGAGGAAGATATCGGGGCGGAACCGGACGTCAGCGAGCGAACGACATCGCGGTGACGGCGCGGGTCACCCGGTCGAGCACCACTGCGAGGGATTCACCGATGTGCCGGTGCAGCAACCGGTGGGCACGCTCGAGGTCGTCACCGAGCACGGCGTCGACGATGGTGAGGTGCTCGGCGATCGACGTCTCGATCCGGCTGTTGACCATGAAGTCGTACATCCGCACGTGCCGGATCCGGGAGTTGACCGACTCGAGCGAGCCGGCCAGCTCCGCGTTGCCCGATGCGGCGAGCAGCGCGACGTGGAACTCCTCGTCGAGCACCACGAAGCCGGGTTCCTGTTGCGGCGGGTCGGCGGACAGGCGCACCCACCGCTCGCGTTCGGCGGCGAGGGCGGCACGGTCGTGCCGCACATCGGGATTGTCGATCGCCCGCGCAATGCCCTGCAGTTCCAGGGTGATCCGCAGCTCGTAGAGGTCGCGGATGCGGGGGATGCTCGGCGGCACCGGCGAGAATCCGTACTCCTCGCGGCGCAGCAGGCCGTCCGCGCACAGCATCGCGAGGGCCTCCCGGACCGGGGTGCGGGAGATGCCGAAGCGCGCCGACAGTTTCGGCTCGGTCAGCCGCTCACCGACCGGGATCGAGCCGTTCATCAACTCGGTGCGCAGTTCCCGGTACACCCGCGTCCGGAGCGGTTGCGCCGTGGCTGTATCCGTACGTGTCGACATAGCTGTATACGCTATGGACGTCGTGTTTCGCCGAGATTGCCCGCGGTAAAGCGGCGGTTAGGAAGAGCTCTCAGAAGTCCCGCTCGATGCGCAGCACGCCGATGGTGGTGGCCAGGCCGTCGTATTGCGCTACCAGCAGGCAGAATTCGATCATCCGCCGGTCGTCGAGGTGAGCGGCCAGCGCCTGCCACGTCTCGTCGCCGAGGTCCCTGGTGGTGACCAGTTCGTCGACGGCCGTGAGCATCGCCCGGTGCCGCGGGCTCCAGCCGGGGGCCGCGGGCCCGTCGAGGATGCGCTGCAGGATCTCCGGCGTGATCCCGGCGCGGCGGCCGAGCCGGGTGTGATGGTCCAGCTCGTAGCCGCACTCGCGTAGGTGCGCCACGCGGAGGATGACCAGTTCGGATTCGAACCGGGGCAACCGCCCGAACGGCATGAGCTTCCCGGAGTAGTGCAGCCAGCCGCGGAACAGGCCACCGGTGCGGCCCAGGGTGCTGAACAGGTGCGCGTCCTTCGTGCCGGCCACCGTCGAGAGCACGCGCCAGGTCGCCCAGTTGAGCGGGCCGAGCTCCTTGAACCGTCCGGGCCGGATGCGAGGTGACATGCCGGTCAGTCTCGCACGGCGCGCGCCAATCGGGCCATCGTCCGGGCCTGCTCGGCGCGCTGCACCACCACCGCCCGGGACGTGTCGATGTGGGCGAGGAGCTGGGCGTGGGCGTCCTCGAGGCGGCCGGCGAGCACCGACTCCGCCACGCAGATGTGCTCGTCGACGGTCGCCGTGATCCGGTCGTGCGTCAGGTAGTCGAACATGCGCACGGGCCGCACCTTCGCGTTCACGGTAGCCAGCGCGTCGCACAGGGCCGGGTTGCCGGCGGAGGACAGCAACGCCAGGTGGAACTGCTCGTCGAGCCCGACGAAGCCCGCATCCGGCTCGGGCAGGTCACGGCGCAGCGCATACCACCGGTCGAGCTCGGCGCCGAGCACGTGGGGATCGTGCCGGATCGACGGATCGGCCAGCGCGCGCCGGATCCCGCGCAGCTCCAACGTGGTCCGCAGCTCGTACAGATCGGCGAGGTCGTCGAAGCGCGGCCGGTACGGGAACAGGCCCTGCTCGCGCCGTTCGACCAGCCCGTCGGACACCAGCCGCGCCAGCGCCTCCCGCACCGGCGTGCGGGAGACCCCGTACTGCTCGGCGAGACGTTCCTCGCCGAGCCGTGCGTCCGGCGGCAGGACGCCCGTCATCAGGTCCGAACGCAGCGCCCGGTAGACCCGCTCGCGCCGCGTGCCACCGGCGCTCATCAGATCGCCATGGCGGCGCGGACGGTACCGGCGGCGTCCGTGCCGCCGTCGCCGGTGGCGGTGATGCGGCCGGATTCGAGGACGTAGTACCGCTGGGCGGCGTGCAGCGCGAAGCCGATGTGCTGCTCGACGAGGAGCACCCCGAGATCGCCGCGCCGGCTGAGTTCGACGACGGTGTTCTCGATCTCGGCGACGACCGACGGCTGGATGCCCTCGGTGGGTTCGTCGAGGATCAGCATGCGGGGCTCGGTGATCAGGGCCCGGGCGATGGCGAGCTGCTGGCGCTGGCCGCCGGAGAGCAGGCCGGCGCGCCGGTCCAGCAGCGGCACGAGGGCGGGGAACAGGTCGAGCATCTCGGTGACGAGCTGCTTGCCGCGTCTGCGTCCGTCGGCGACGACCTGCAGGTTCTCGGCGCAGGTGAGCTGCCCGAAGGACTGCTGTCCCTGGGGGACGTAGGCCAGGCCGCGGGCGACGCGCGCGGACGGCCGTAGCGCGGTGACGTCCTCGCCGTCGAACACGATCCTGCCGAAGGTGGTGGGCAGCAGGCCGACCGCGGCGCGCAGCAGGGTGGTCTTGCCGGCCCCGTTGTGGCCCATGACGGCGACGACCCCGTCGGCGGGGACGGTGAGGGTGGCCCCGTGGATGATCTCGGTGCGGCCGTAGCCGGTGCGCACGTCGACGAGCTCGAGCATGTCAGGCCTCCTGCGCGGCGGTCGCGGTGCCCAGGTAGACCTCCTGGACCCGGGGATCGTTCTGCACCTCTTCGACGGTGCCGTCGGCGATGACCCGGCCCCGGGCCAGGACGGTGACGGACGTCGCGAAGGCGCGCATGAAGTCCATGTCGTGTTCGACGACGACGACGGTGCGCTGCGCCCCGATCCGGCGCAGCAGCTGCCCGGTCTCCTCGCGTTCGTCGTGGCTCATCCCGGCGACGGGCTCGTCGAGCAGCAGCACGTCGGAGTTCTGCACGAGCAGCATGCCGATCTCGAGCCACTGCTTCTGCCCGTGCGCGAGGATGCCGGCGGGCACGTCGCGCAGGTCGGCCAGGCCGATCGTCTCGAGGGCTTCCTCGATCTGCGGCAGCACCGTGGTGCGGCGGCGCAGCAGCGACCACGGGGAGCGGCCGGAGCCGGCGGCGATGTCGAGGTTCTGCAGCACGGTGAGTTGTTCGAACACCGACGCGGTCTGGAAGGTGCGGCCCACACCGAGGCGGGCGATCTTGTGCACCTTCTTGCCGAGCAGTTCGACGCCTGACTTGGTGACCGACCCGGTGGCCGGCACCAGGCCGGTGACGGCGTCGACGAGGGTGGTCTTGCCGGCGCCGTTGGGGCCGATGAGGAAGCGCAGGTCGCCCTGCAACAGGGTGAGGTCCACGCCGTCGACTGCGGTGAAGCCGTCGAAGCCGACCCGCAGGTCGCGGATCTCGAGGTACTGGCTGGACATGCCGGCGTTGCCGCCGTAGTGGGGTTCGGTCATCTCACCGGCTCCCTCGTCGTGGTCGGTTCGGGAATCGGCTGCGCCGGGCCGGTGCGGGTGCGTCGCCGGCGCAACGTCGCCAGCCCGGCCAGGCCGGCGGGGAAGAACCCGATGACGACGATGAACAGCAGGCCCTGCGCGTAGGTCCACGCCGAGGGGAAGTTCTCCGACAGGGCGGTCTGGGCCCACGCGACGCCGATGGCGCCGAGGACCGGGCCGAGCAGGGTCGTGCGTCCGCCGATGGCGACGCCGATGAGGAACGCGATGGAGGGAACGATGCCGACGTCGGCGGGGGAGATGATGCCGACGATGGGCACGAACAGCGCCCCCGCGATGCCGGCGAAGAAGGCCGCCGCGGCGTAGGCGACGACCTTGACGTTGGCGGGGTCGTAACCGAGGAAGCGGACCCGCTCCTCCTGGTCGCGCACGGCCACGAGCAGCTCGCCGTAGCGGGAGAACATCAGCTGCCGGGTGAGCGCGACGACGGCGAGCAGGACGCCGGCGGCGACGAAGAACAGCATCCGCTTGTTGGCCGGGTCGGCGAGGGACAGGCCGAAGAAGCTGCGGAAGCGGTTGAGCCCGTTCGATCCTCCGATCGACTGCTGGCCGATCAGCAGGATCGCGAAGGCGGCGGTCAGGGCCTGGGAGAGGATCGCGAAGTAGGCGCCCTTGACGCGGCGTTTGAACACGCCGAGCCCGAGCACCACCGCCACCAGTGCGGGCAGCACGAGGATCGCGACGATCGTCACCAGCGGAGACGCGAAAGGCGCCCAGTAGCCGGGTAATTCGCGGATGCCGGCGATCTGCATGAAGTCCGGGACGGTGTCGCCCCGCAGTCCGGCGTCGGCGATCTTCAGGTGCATCGCCATGAGGTAGGCGCCGAGGCCGAAGAAGACGCCCTGGCCGAGGGTGAGCATGCCGCCGCGGCCCCACGCGAGACCGATGCCCACGGCGACGATCGCGAAGCACAGGAACTTCGCGAGCAGGTTCAGGCGGAAGTCCGACAGCACGGCGGGGGCGAGGACGAACAGAACGAGTGCGGCGAGGGCGAACCCGGCCCACGTGCGGGCCGGTCCGGGTCGGGTGAGCGCCGGCAGACGTGTCGGGGCAGGCATCAGACCAGGCTCCTTGTCTTGACCGCGAACAGGCCCTGCGGCCGGACCTGCAGGAAGATCACGATGAGCACGAAGACGATCACCTTCGCGATCGATGCGGTGGTGGAGTATTCGATGAACGAGTTGAGCAGGCCGAGCGCGACGGCCGCGATGACGGCGCCCTCGATCCGTCCGAGGCCGCCGATGACGACCACCAGGAACGCGTCGATCAGGTAGGACTGGCCGATGGTGGGGCTGGTGGAGCCGATCAGGGTCAGCGCCACCCCGGCCAGGCCGGCCAGGCCGGAGCCGAGGAAGAACGTGGTGATGTCGGTGCGCCGCGACGAGATGCCCACGGTCTCGGCGAGATCGCGGTTCTGCACGACGGCCCGGATGCGCCGGCCCATCGGGGTGAACTTCATCGCCGCGATGAGGATCACCACGCACACCACGGCGAGCGCGAGGATGAACAGCCGGGTCCGGGGCACCACCGCCCCGAGGATCTCCATGCCTCCGGAGAGCCATTGCGGCGCAACCACGTTGACGGCGGGTGCGCCGAAAATGTCACGTGCGGCCTGCTGCAGCAGCAGGCCCACGCCGAAGGTCACCAGCAGCGTGTCGAGCGGGCGATGGTACATGCGGCGGATGAGGGTGAGCTCGAGCAGCACTCCCATCACGCCACCGACCAGGAAACCGACGAGCAGCGACACCAGCAGGGACACCCCGGCGGCCGAGACCACCTGCTGCACCACGTACGCGGTGTAGGAGCCGGCCATGATGAACTCGCCGTGGGCCATGTTGATCACGCCCATCTGCCCGAACGTCAGCGACAGGCCCAGCGCTGCCAGCAGTAGGATCGAACCGATGCTCAGTCCCGTGAACAACTGTCCTACAACGACATCCATGTCGCCTCCCTTCTCGTCGGCTTCCCGGTCACGGTGGTCAGCTGCCGGACAGGCCGGCGGCCCAGTCGTAGCTCCCGAGGTACGGGTCCGGCTCGATCGGGCCGTTCGACTCCCACACCGTGTAGATCAGTCCGTCGCCCCGGATCTCGCCGATGCGAGCCGTCTTGGTGATGTGGTGGTTGTCCCCGTCGATCGTGACGGTGCCCTCCGGTGCGTCGAACGAGACGCCGTCGGCCGCGGCCTGCACGTCGGCGACGGCGAACGAGTCCGCCTTCTCGACGGTGTTCTTCCACAGGTACACCGAGGCGTATGCGGCCTCCATCGGGTCGGAGGTCGGCTTGTTCGCACCGTACTTCGCCTTGTACGCGTCGACGAAGGCCGTGTTCTCGGGGCTGTCCACGGTCTGGTAGTAGTTCCAGGCGGTGAGCTGGCCGGTGATGTTCTGCGCGCCGATTCCGACCACTTCCTCCTCGGCGATCGACACCGAGATCACCGGCATGTCGGCGGCGGTGAGGCCGACGTTGGAGTACTCGCGGAAGAAGGCGACGTTCGAGTCGCCGTTGAGGGTGTTGAAGACCGCGTCCGCGTCGGCGGTGCGGACCTTGTTGACGATCGTGGAGAAGTCGGTGGACCCGAGCGGGGTGTAGTCCTCACCCTTGATCTCGATGCCGTTGGCCTCGGCGTAGGCGCGGATGATGCGGTTCGCGGTCTGCGGGAAGACGTAGTCGCTGCCGACGAGGTAGAGGGACTCGACGCCCTTCTCCTTCAGGTAGTCCAGCGCCGGCACGATCTGCTGGTTGGTGGTGGCGCCGGTGTAGAAGATGTTCGGCGACGACTCGAGGCCCTCGTACTGCACGGGGTAGTACAGCAGCGCGTTGTTGTCCTCGAACACCGGCAGCATCGCCTTACGGCTCGACGACGTCCACCCGCCGAACACCGCGGCCACACAGTCGGAGCTGATCAGCTTCTCGGCCTTCTCGGCGAACACCGTCGGCTCCGAGGCGCCGTCCTCGGCCACGATCCGGATCTGCTTGCCGAGAACGCCGCCGTTCGCGTTGATCTCCTCGACGGCCAGTGCGATCGAGTCGCGCACCGTGACCTCGGAGATCGCCATGGTGCCGGACAGCGAGTTCAGCGAACCGACCTTGATCGTGTCGCCGGAGGTGTCGACGCACGAGGCGGACCCGGCAGCGTCGGTACTCTCGGTGGCCTTGCTGCCGCAGGCGCTGAGCACGAGGCCGACGGCGGCCAGCGCGGCCGGCGCGGCGACGGCGCGCTTGGCGAACTTGGACGTGGCAACTGGCATGGAGGTGCCCTTCTTCGAAGATGGGAGCCGGACGGGGCCCGATGTATCCGGGCTGCGTATACAGCGCTGTATCCGTGGACCGAAGAGTAGGCGGCCGGTGTTGCATGGGAATGTCCTGCGGTGACGAGTTCGTGACCCGTGTTACGGCCCGATTTCCGAACGCGCACACGCCGAGGTAGCACCCTATCCACACCACGAATAGCCGTCCGCGCCAGCAATTGCCGATGCGGATGCCTGCGAATTTCGCGGCTGTTCTCAGCGACGCGATCGGGCGACGGCCCGTTCGTAGCGAGCGATGACCGTCGGGAATCGGAACAGATCCGCCCACGTCCAGCGGACCACCTCGAAACCGAGGTCACGCAGGGCGTCCTCACGGAGCTTCTCGCGGCGTACCGTCTCGGCGGTGGTTCCGGGATCGCCGGCACCGTACTTGCCCATTCCGTCGAATTCGCCGACGATCCCGAAGTCCTCCCAGAAGAAGTCGGTACGTGCGACGAATCGGCCGTCGCTCGTCCGGACTTCGTGCTGCAGCGCGGGCGCCGGCAACCCGGCCTGGTGGATGCGGAGGCGGCTGATCGACTCGCCCGGGCTCTCGCTGCGTCCGTCCAGGAACGGCACGATGCGGCGCGCTGCGGCGATTCCCGTTCGCGCCCCGGCCCTCTGCAGTGCGGCGGCCAGTGCCGGCCGCAGGCTGGGGCGCCCGCGCAACGCGGAGTCCCCCGTCACCACCGCCTCCTCGGCGGTGACCGTCCTGGCCAGATCCGCGATCGTCCGGGCCGCAGAGGTGACACGGAACCCGTCGACGAGATCGACCTCGTCGGTCTCGAGCGAAGCGGCATGGATGTGCTGTCGTGGGCTGCGTCTACCGCCCGAGGCGCGATCGCGGGTCAGGTGGATGCGGGACAGGTCGGTGCGCCAGATGTCGAAGCCGTGGACGACGGCGGCGGAGACGTGGCTGATCGCGGCGCCCTCCCGCAACCGCGCCGCGGTCAACCGAATACGCAGCAGGTGGCGTCCCACGTCGTCGAGTTGCCCGGCACCTTCCCGGTCCACGTAGACGCCGGGCACTATCCGCTCGAGGTCGCCGGTGCGGATGCCGCGGCGGAGTTCAGCATCGGTGATGCCGGCGGCGAGCACGGCAGGGCGCAGCAGCGGAACAGGTTCGCTCATGCGTGTGAGGGTGCCCCGAAGACCTGCGCTGTGTCCGCCGCCGGAGGCCCGAGGCGGCGATCTGTGGATGAACCGTCCGCCTGTGGACGGAGGATCCGCGAACTTCGCAGTCAGGCGCGCATGCAATCGCTTTCGCGTACGACGATCACGCGCGCGGGTGTTACTTGATGAGGTAGGGGGATACCGAGCTCTGGTGCTCGTTGATGACGAGCTCCTTCCCGAGGGGCGGGAACGCGCGCTGGGGACAGTTCAGCCGCTCGCACACACGGCAGCCGGAACCGATGGGGGTACCGGGATTGCTGTCGTCGAGGTCGAGGCCGTCGGCATAGACGAGGCGGTGCGCGTGGCGCAACTCGCAGCCGAGACCGATCGCGAACGTCTTCGACGGCTGGCCGTAGCGGGCGGCGCGGCGCTCGACCGTGCGGGCGACCCACAGGTAGCGGCGCCCGTCGGGCATCTGCGCGAGCTGGGTCATGATCTTGCCCGGGTACGCGAAGGTCTCGTACACGTTCCACAGGGGACAGGTGCCGCCGCTGGTGGAGAAGTGGAAGCCGGTAGCGGACTGGCGCTTGGACATGTTGCCCGCCCGGTCGACGCGGACGAACGAGAACGGCACGCCGCGCAGCTTCGGACGCTGCAGGGTCGACAGGCGGTGGGCGATGGTCTCGTAGCTGACGGCGTAGAAGGCGGAGAGCCGCTCGACGTCGTATCGGAAGTCCTCGGCCATTTCGTGGAACTGCGCGTACGGCAGCATGATCGCCGCGGCGAAGTAGTTGGCGAGGCCGTGGCGGGCCAGGGCGAGAGAGGCCTCGCTGGTGAACGCGCCCTCGGCGACCAGCTTCTCGATCAGCTCCCCGCACTCGAGGTAGGCGAGCTCGGTGGCGAGCTTGAACACCTGCTGGCCACCCGACAGGCGCGCGGAGATCTCGAGGATTCGGGTGGCGGGGTCGAACCGGTGCAGGACGTTCTCGCCGAGGTCGACGCGACGGACGAGCTGCACGTCGTGCACCGTCTCCATGCGCTTGATGATGCCGCCGGAGATGTCGCCGCGGTGGAAGCGGATCCGGGTGGCGAGTTCCTCGGCGGCGGTGTCGAGATCGTGGAGGTAGTTCTGCCGCTGGTAGAAGTAGTCGCGGACCTCTTCGTGCGGCATGGTGATGGTGCCGGTGCCGCTGCCGTCGCTGTAGCGGTCCTCGGTGGCGGCGGCGAGCTGGGCCGTGGTGTTGCGGAACCGCCGGTGCATGTTGACCATGGCGCGCGCCAGCCCGGGGTGCGCCGACACCATCGCGGCGATCTCCTGGGCGTCGGCGTCGATGCCCATCTCCTGGTCGAGGGCCACCTCTCGCATCTCGGCGATGAGCCGGGTGTCGTCCTGGGACGAGAAGAACGTGGTGTCGACACCGAAGACCTCGCTGATGCGCAGCAGGACCGGTACGGTGAGCGGCCGCACGTCGTGCTCGATCTGGTTGAGGTAGCTGGCCGAGATCTCCAGGGTCTTGGCCAGCGCCGCTTGGCTGAGTCCCCGCTCGGTGCGCAGCTGGCGCAGGCGGGCGCCGACGAACGTCTTTGGCATCAGCCCAGCGTACGAGCGTCTACACAGCTTTGCAACGACAGGTTCGCAACGTTAGCTTTCTACTCGAGCCCCAGCCAGGACCCGGGCGCGAAGGCCTCGTAGTGGACGGCCTCGGGTGACACTCCCGCGCCGAGCAACGTCTGCCGGATCGACCGCATGAACGGGACGGGACCGCACACGTACACCTGCGGATCCTTCGGCAACGCGACGCCGTCGAGCGGGGTGTGGCCGTCCTCGCGGAGCTCTTCGAACTCGGAGTAGCGCGTCTGCATGCGGGCCTGCGGTAGCCGGTCGACCAGGGCCTGCGTCTCGGCGCGCCGCGCGTGGTCGTAGCTCGACCGGTCGACGTGCACGACGAGGACCTCGCGCTCGGAGCGGTGCGCGGCCAGGTGCTGCAGCGCCGCGAGCGTCGGAGTGATGCCGATGCCGGCGGAGATCAGCACCAGGGGAGCGTCGGCGTCCTCGACGACGAGGCTGCCGAACGGATGCGAGACGACGAGCTCGGTGCCGATGCCGACGCCCCCGACGAGGAGCTGGGAGACGATCCCGCCCGGGACCCGCTTGACGGTGACGGCCCACTCGCCCGGGACGTGGCTGCGCACGAGGGTGTACTGGCGGATCTGCCGGCTGCCGTCTCCCAGCGTGGTGGCGACGGAGATGTACTGTCCGGGAAGGAAATCCGGAAGCGGAGTGCCGTCGGGCGAGCGCAGGGTCAGGGTCGCGACCTCCGCGCCGTCGAACTGGACGTCCGTGACCACGACGACGCGCCAGATCTGACCGGGCCGGACACCGGCCTTGTCGTAGAGCGCCGCCTCCTGCTCGATGAGCGAGTTGGCCATCAGCGTGTAGACCTCGCGCCAGGCCGCGGCGACCTCGGGGGTGACCGCGTCGCCGAGCACCTCGCCGATCGCGGCGAACAGCTGGTGCCGGACCACGTCGTAGTGAGGAGCCTGGACGCCGAGCGAGGCGTGTTTGGCGGCGATCCGGGCCATGATCGCGTCGATGTCGGCGGCGTCCTCGGTGACGAGCAGCGTCGCGAAGGCGGCGACCGAACTCGCGAGCGCCTTCTGCTGCTCCCGGTTCTCCTGGTTGGTGCGGTTGAACAGATCCGTCCGCAGCGACGGCGCGGCCGCGAAGAGCTTCTCGTAGAACACTTCGGAGATCCGGCCGATGTGGGCGCCGACGACCGGGAGGGTGGCCTCGATCACCGGCTTCGACGTGGCGGAAAGGATGGCGCCCTCCTCGGCTCGTGTGCGACTGGGGAGTGGGCACGCCCGAGTGACGTGAACGACCCCGACTGGTCAACGCGAACATGCTAGACGAGCGATCTCGGTCGTCCGCCGATTCGACCGGCGCGATTACCCGATTTGCCGGACCCTCATGTGTGAAACCGGTCACAAAATCCGCCGCCCACCACGGCTCCGTCGCTGGTGGGCCGCGCGTGCGGGGGTGTCGGCGGCCGCCGGTCGGTGTGCCCACCGGGCGGTACAACGCCGAGGTGATTGCTACCGGCGGGTAGCTATCGGGTCCCGGGCCGGGTTCGTTGGAGGCGCCAAAGGTTTACAACCTTTGCAAAGCCGGAGGAAAAACTAGCGAAGATTGGCACTAGCAACAGGTAGACGGCACTTTCCGGGTGTGTCATTGTCGAGTGGTACATCCGAAAGGTTCGCGAAGGATGTGAAGTAGTACGCACGTACTGCAGAGCATTCAGCGTGGATCCGATCTAGAGAGTGGAGCTTAGATGTCGACCACCGGCACCCCGAGGACCGCTGAGGAAATCCAGAAGGATTGGGACACCAACCCGCGCTGGAAGGGGATCACCCGCAACTACACGGCCGAGCAGGTCGTCAAGCTGCAGGGCACCGTCGTCGAGGAAGCCACCCTCGCCCGCCGCGGCTCGGAGATTCTGTGGGACCTCGTGAACAACGAGGACTACATCAACTCGCTGGGCGCCCTCACCGGCAACCAGGCCGTGCAGCAGGTCCGCGCCGGCCTCAAGGCCATCTACCTGTCCGGCTGGCAGGTCGCCGGTGACGCGAACCTGTCCGGCCACACCTACCCGGACCAGTCGCTGTACCCGGCGAACTCGGTGCCGCAGGTCGTCCGCCGCATCAACAACGCGCTGCTGCGCGCCGACGAGATCGCCAAGGTCGAGGGCGACACCTCCGTCGACAACTGGCTCGCCCCGATCGTCGCCGACGGTGAGGCCGGCTTCGGTGGCGCGCTCAACGTCTACGAGCTGCAGAAGGCCATGATCGCGGCCGGTGTCGCCGGTTCGCACTGGGAGGACCAGCTCGCGTCGGAGAAGAAGTGCGGTCACCTCGGTGGCAAGGTGCTCATCCCGACCCAGCAGCACATCCGCACCCTGACCTCGGCCCGTCTCGCGGCCGACGTCGCCGACGTCCCGACGGTCGTCATCGCCCGCACCGACGCCGAGGCCGCGACGCTGCTGACCTCCGACGTCGACGAGCGTGACCGTGAGTTCCTCGACGGCACCCGCACCGCCGAAGGCTTCTACGGCGTCAAGAACGGGATCGAGCCCTGCATTGCGCGCGCCAAGGCGTACGCGCCGTACTCCGATCTGATCTGGATGGAGACCGGCGTGCCGGACCTCGAGGTCGCCAAGAAGTTCTCCGAGGCCGTCCGCAGCGAGTTCCCGGACCAGCTGCTCGCCTACAACTGCTCGCCGTCCTTCAACTGGAAGGCGCACCTGGACGACGCGACCATCGCGAAGTTCCAGAAGGAGCTCGGCGCGATGGGCTTCAAGTTCCAGTTCATCACCCTCGCCGGCTTCCACTCGCTCAACTACGGCATGTTCGACCTCGCCCACGGCTACGCCCGCCAGGGCATGACCGCGTTCGTCGACCTGCAGGAGCGCGAGTTCAAGGCCGCCGCGGAGCGTGGCTTCACCGCCGTCAAGCACCAGCGTGAGGTCGGCGCCGGCTACTTCGACGCCATCGCCACCACCGTCGACCCGAACACCTCCACGGCCGCCCTGAAGGGCTCCACCGAGGAGGGCCAGTTCCACTAGGAACCGGCAACCGGATGTAGGCGCGCGGCGGGATCTCGGACGACCAGGTCCCGCCGCCGCCGTATCCACCCCCTGTCAGAACCCCCTTTCACGACCCCCACATGACGAGTAGGAGCTGACGTGACCAGCGAAAAGATTCAGCGCGTCGGCGTGATCGGCGCCGGGATCATGGGCGCAGGTATCGCCGAGGTGTGCGCACGCGCTCATGTCGACGTACTTGTGTACGAGCAGACCCGCGAGCTCGCGGCTGCCGGGCGTGCCCGCATCCTCCGGTCCCTCGACCGCGGTGTCAGCAGCGGCAAGATCACCGAACGGGAGCGTGAGCAGGCCGCCTGGCGGCTGCGCTTCACCTCCGACCTCGGCGACTTCGCCGATCGCCAGCTCGTCGTGGAGGCGGTCGTCGAGGACGAGAAGGTCAAGGCCGAGATCTTCGCGGAACTCGACAAGATCGTCACGGATCCGAACGCGGTCCTGGCGTCCAACACCTCGTCGATCCCGATCATGAAGCTGGGTATCGCCACTACCCGACCCGAGCGGGTCATCGGCATGCACTTCTTCAATCCGGTTCCAGTGCTGCCGCTGGTCGAGCTGGTCACCACGCTCAAGACCGGCCCCGTGGTCTCCCAGCGCGCGGAGGCCTTCGCCTCCGAGGTGCTCGGCAAGCAGGTCGTCCGGTCCTCCGACCGGGCCGGCTTCATCGCCAACGCGCTTCTCGTGCCCTACCTGCTGTCGGCGATCCGGATGGTCGAGTCCGGCTTCGCCACCAAGGAGGACATCGACAAGGCGATGGTCCTCGGGTGTGCGCACCCGATGGGTCCGCTCGCGCTCACCGATCTGGTGGGCCTGGACACGGTCAAGTCGATCGCCGACTCGATGTACGGGGAGTTCAAGGAGCCGCTGTACTCGGCTCCGCCGCTCCTGCTGCGTATGGTCGAGGCCGGCCTCGTCGGCAAGAAGTCGGGCGCCGGCTTCTACGAATACGCCGACAACGGTCGTGCCGCCAAGAAAGTCAGCTAGGTAGGTAGCACCACACCGCACCTCGGCGCCCGTGTGCCGACAGCACAGCCGTCGCGCTGACTGTCGGGACACGGGCGCGAGGTGCATCGAGGGAAAGGTCGACCCCGAATGGCCAGCACTGCAGACGGATACGGCTCGAGCATCCTCGGGTATCCGCGCATCGGACCCCGTCGTGAACTCAAGCGTGCCCTCGAGGCCTACTGGCACGGCACCGGCACCCGCGACGAGCTCGTCGCGGTGGCCCGCGAGATCCAGGAGTCCACCTGGAGCGAGCTCGCCGCCACCGGGCTCACCCAGGTGCCCGGTAACACGTTCTCCTACTACGATCACGTGCTCGACAACGCGCTGCTGTTCGGTGCGATCCCCGAGCGGTTTCGCCCGCTCGTCGGCGAGCTCGACCCGCTCGACTTCTACTTCACGCTGTGCCGGGGCCGCGAGGACTTCCCGCCGCTCGAGCTGGTCCGCTGGTTCGGCAGCAACTACCACTACCGGCAGCCCGAGCTCGACGAGAACACCACCTTCGCGCTGAACTCGGCGGCGGTACTCGACGAGTTCGAGCGCGCCAAGGCCCGCGGCATCGACCTGCGCCCGGTCGTACTCGGTCCGGTGTCGCTGCTGCTGCTGTCCAAGGTCTCGCAGACGTCGGAGCAGGACGGGTTCTCCACCCTCGAGCTGCTCGACCGGCTGCTGCCGGAGTACGAGAAGCTGTTCGCGGAGCTCGCGCGCGCCGGCGCCTGGTGCGTGCAGCTCGACGAGCCCTCCTTCACCGAGGACCGCACCCCGGAGGAGCTCGCGGCCTTCGCGCGCGCCTACGACACGCTCTCCCACGCGCCGCTGCGCCCGCGCCTCCTCGTCACCGGCCCGTACGGTCACCTCGGCGAGGCGTTGCCCATCCTGGCCGCCACCAAGGTCGAGGCCATCGGTCTCGACCTGGTCAACGGCCGGATGAGCGCGGAGGAGCTGGCCGCGGTGCCGGGCCTCAAGCGCAAGCGCATCTACGCGGGGGTCGTCGACGGCCGCAACGTGTGGAAGGCCGACCGGCACCGCACGCTCGAGTACCTGAACAGCCTCGCGGCCGTAACGCCCGACCTGGTGGTCTCCACGTCGTGCTCGCTGCTGCACGTGCCCTACGACGTGCTCGCCGAGTACGACATCCCCGGCGACGTGGCCGACCGGCTGGCCTTCGCCAAGCAGAAGGTGGGCGAGGTGGTCTCGCTCGCCAAGGCGCTGACCACCGGCGCGGAGGAGCGGTGGCGCAAGCCGCCGACGTCGGTGCACTTCAAGCAGAAGCACACGATCCGCGCCCGCGTCAACGCACTGCGGCCCGAGCACCGGCGCCGGGTCCCGTACGAGGAGCGGCGCGCCGCGCAGCAGGAGCGGCTGAAGCTGCCGCCGGTGCCGGCGACCACACTGGGGTCGTTCCCGCAGACGGACGAGATCCGCAAGGCCCGCTACGAGCTGGGCGAGGGCCGCATGTCGTGGGACGACTACGTCAAGCGCATCCAGGAGGAGATCGAGTCCACCGTCCGGCTGCAGGAGGACATCGGCCTCGACGTGCTCGTCCACGGTGAGCACGAGCGCAACGACATGATCCAGTACTTCGCCGAGTTGCTCGAGGGCTTCGCCACGACGCACTTCGGCTGGGTGCAGGCGTACGGGTCGCGGTGCACGCGCCCGCCGATCCTCTACGGCGACATCGTGCGGCCGAAGCCGATGACGGTGGAGTGGATCGCGTTCGCACAGTCGCTGACCGACAAGCCGGTCAAGGGCATGCTCACCGGCCCGGTCACGATGCTGGCGCGGTCGTATGTGCGTCAGGATCAGCCCCTGCACGAGACGGCCGACCAGTTGGCGCTCGCCATCCGCGACGAGATCGCCGATCTCGAGCGGGCGGGCATCGCCATCGTCCAGGTCGACGAGCCCGCCATCCGGGAACTGTTGCCGTTGCGGCAGGACGGCCGGGCCGAGTACCTGGACTGGGCGGTCGACGCGTTCCGGCTCGCGACCGGCGGTGCCAAGCCCGAGACGCAGATCCACACGCACCTGACCTACTCCGGTCAGGCGTCGGTGGTCGACGCGATCGAACGGCTCGACGCGGACGTCACGGCGATCGTCGCGACCCGCTCGATCCGCTGGGTGCTCGAGGCCATCAAGGACAAGGCCCTCACGCACGGTGTCGGCCCCGGTGTCTACGAGAGCCGATCGGCGCGCATCCCCGACATCGACGAACTCGACGAACTGCTCAGCACCGCAGCGGAGTCCGTCGAACTCGACCGCTTGTGGGCCAATCCGGACGGTGGGCTCAAGACCCGGCACTACTGGCAGCTCGAGCCGTCGCTGCGCAACCTCGTCGCTGCCGCACGTCGTCTGCGGCGACGCGCGGCCGGGCAGTAGGCCGGCAGGCAGGACCGCGCCCGCCGACGCGCACCCGCGGACAGCCCCGCGGGTGCGCGTCGTTTCGCCGGCCGGTAGGCATGTATGCATGACTACCGTTGCCGCGTACGCCGCCACCGCGGCGGACAGCCCCCTCGTCAAGACCACCATCGAGCGGCGTGAGCTCGGTCCGCTCGACGTGCTCATCGAGATCAGGTACGCCGGGATCTGCCATTCCGACATCCACACCGCCCGCAACGAGTGGGGCGGCACCCGCTACCCCGTCGTGCCCGGCCACGAGATCGTCGGGGTGGTGAGCGCCGTCGGCGCCGAGGTGACCAGGCATGCCGTCGGCGATCGTGTCGGCGTCGGCTGCTTCGTCGACTCGTGCCTCGCGTGTGAGGCCTGCACCAGCGGCGACGAGCAGTACTGCACCAACCGGGTCACCGGCACCTACAACGCCGTCGGCCGTGACGGCGAGGTGACCCAGGGCGGCTACTCCACCCACATCGTCGTCACCGAGCACTTCGTCCTGAGGATCCCCGAGGGACTTGCGCTCGACGCCGCGGCACCGCTCCTCTGCGCGGGCATCACCCTGTTCTCCCCGCTCCGGCACTGGGGCGCCGGACCGGGCAGGAAGGTCGCCGTGATCGGGATGGGCGGGCTCGGGCACGTCGGCGTGAAGATCGCCGCGGCGATGGGTGCCGAGGTGACCGTGCTGGGGCACTCGCTGGCCAAGCGGGAGGACGGACTGCGCTTCGGTGCCGTCGACTACCGAGCGACGACCGATCCGCAGACCTTCAAGGACCTGCGGGGCACGTTCGACCTGATCGTCAACACCGTGTCGGTGAACCTCGACATGGATGCCTACCTGTCGCTGCTCGCCCGCAACGGCACCCTCGTCGAGCTGGGCCTGCCCGAACACCCCCTCACGGTCCGGGCGTTCTCGCTCGCGCAGAACCGGCGCAGCCTCGCCGGTTCCATGGTCGGCGGCATCCCGCAGACGCAGGAGATGCTCGACTTCTGCGCCGAGCACGGCATCGGGGCGGAGATCGAGGTCGTCTCGGCCGACCGGATCAACGAGGCGTACGACCGCGTCGTCGCGAGCGACGTGCGCTATCGGTTCGTGATCGACGCCGCCACCATCTGAGCCGGGCGGCAGGTGTGAGACCGCGGCGGCCGGGTACTCCCGCCACGTACCTCGAGACGTGGAGGAAATGTGAAGAAGGCGTTGTACCGGCCCGTGAGCCTCGCAGTGAGTTCCCTGGCGGGCGTCGCCGCCGGCATGGTGTTCCGGAAGGTGTGGGCGCTCGGCGCCGGCCAGGACGATCCGCCGGAGGCCATGGACAGTCGCTTCGGGTGGCGGGAGGTGCTGGTCTCCGCCGCCGTGCAGGGAGCGATCTTCGGTGCGGTGAGCGCGGCGGCGAACCGTGCGAGCGCGGTGGGCTTCCGCCGCGTCACCGGCACCTGGCCCGGGAAGGAATGACGACGCCCGGGGCCTGCGGGTCCTAGAAGCCCTCGCCCAGTTGTTCGCGCAGCTGGGCGAGGGTTTTCGTCAGCAGCCGTGACACGTGCATCTGGGACACGCCGACCCGTTCGGCGATCTGGGTCTGGGTCATGTTCCCGAAGAACCGCAGCAGCACGACCGTGCGCTCACGTTCCGGCAGGGCGGCCAGCAACGGGCGCAGTGCCTCGTGGTTCTCCACGTGCGCGAGCGCGGCGTCGTAGTCGCCGAGAGTGTCCGCCAGGGTGACGCCGTCGTCCCCGGCCGGGGCCGGACGGTCGACCGAGACCGCCTGGTACGCGTTGCCGGCGACGAGGCCCTCCGCCACCTCCTCCGGATCGAGGTCCAGCTCGGCGGCGAGTTCGGCAGCCGTGGGGGCGCGGCCCAGGCGCTGTGACAGTTCCCCGGTCGCCTTGCTCAGCGCCAGATGCATCTCCTTCATCCGGCGCGGCACCCGCACCGCCCAACCGGCGTCGCGGAAGTGCCGGCGTACCTCGCCCATGATGGTCGGAACCGCGAAGGACACGAAGTCCGAGCCCCGCTCGGGGTCGAAACGGTCCACGGCGTTGACCAGTCCGAGGCGGGCGACCTGCAGGAGGTCGTCGAACGCCTCGCCGCGGCCGTCGAACCGGCGGGCGATGTGTTCCGCGAGTGGCAGGCATCGTTCGACCAGGCTGTCCCGCAGGACTCCGCGCGCGGGATCGTCCTCGTCGAACGTCGCCATTTCCTCGAAGCGCGGAATGACGTCGGCGTATTCGTCGGCGGCTCGGCCGCTGCGCCGTTGGGCGCCGGTCCCCGTCACAGAACAGCGCTGCCGTCGATCAGGGACACGTCGATCGTGGTGACGGACCCCTCGTCGGTCTCGTCCACCTTCACCTCGACCGAGTCGGCGAGCGCGTTGAGCACATGCCAGCCGAAGGTCCGCGAGTCCGCCGTCAATCCACCGTCCACCGTGGGAGCGGACGCGCTGATCCGCAGTGCCGGCGGCATGGCCTGGAATCGGCACGACAACGTCGCGCCCTTGGGGGCCCGGGTGATCAGCCGGGTGCCCGCCTCGTCGATCGCGAGCTTGACGTCGGCCACCGCGTCGAGGTCGAAGCCCTGCTGCAGAGCGATGGCGGCGGCGACCGCGCGCAGGACGGGGAGCTGGCCTGGTTCCGCCCGTACCCGCAACTCCACTACGGGGTGGGTGCGTTCGAGGGCCGAGTCGATCGGTGCCGTGTTCGCCATGTGTGTCGTTTCTCCGTTGCGGCAGGTTGGGGGCCCCGGGCGAGCGGGTGTTCATGGCGAGACTACCCGCGGCGCGGGGTTCTCAATCATGCGGAACGCGTGCGGTCCGGGGCCCCACCGCGCCGGGCCGATCCGCCCTTTGCGGTGCCGCAAGGGCTGCCGTAGGGTATGGGTGAGGTTGAGCACACAGCCTGACTCGGAGGCGCCGCACGTTCGCGGTGACCGGTGTCGGTGCGGTCCCCGCTCTGTCGACGCTTCCATCCCCTTTCCACGATGGGAAGCTCATGTCTGTCGTTTCTCAGCGCAAAGTCACCTCGCTGTGGGTCACCCGATCGGATTGCTCGCCGGTCTCCTTCTTTACGTCTGCCGGGGCCGATTTCACCACCGAGAGAATCAGTTCCGGCCTTGTGCGGGTCGCGGTGGCGGGCGAACTCGACATGCGCAACGCCCCGGCGTTACGCAGCTACGCCGGCGACCGGCTGCACACGTCGTCGCGCCTGGTGCTCGATCTTTCCGACGTGGAGTTCTTCGGGTCGGCGGGACTGACCGTGTTCGACGAGCTCGACACCTTGGCGCGGCGCCGAAGTTCCCGGTGGGCACTCGTGGCCGGGCGACCGGTACACCGGCTGTTGCGGGTGCTCGGCGACCCGGTCTACGCGCACGCCTCGCTCGAGAGCGCGATCCACGCCCTGCGGGTTCCGGCCTGATCCGTCGCTCCCGAGGCGAGTCCTCCGGTCCGGGCGCGGGTCACACCGGCTTCGGGAGCTTCGGGGGGCGGTTGCCGCGGGGATCGACCGCCAATACGAGCAGCAGCACGCCCAGCACCAGGTGCAGCCAGTTGTCGGCGGCGTTGACCGGCACCACATTGGCGTCGCTGTCGTGGCCCACGAGCATGCCGAAGGCCGACAACGCGAGGTACCCGGCGCCGCCCACGATCAGGTAGATCCGCGACGCGCGGATCCGCCGGGCGGCAAGGATCCCCGCGGCACCGTAGGCCAGGTGCAGCGCGTTGTGGGCGATCGAGACCCGGAACAAGCCCAGCAGATGCGCATTCGACTCCTGCCCCGCGAGGGCCATCGAACCGTATCCGCTGGTCAGTCCGGGCACGAATCCCAGCGCCCCGATCAGGAGGAACACGATGCCGACCGCGAAGGCATAACCCTGGATCCGGGTGCGCTGCACCCTGGGATACGGGCTGGGTCGGATCATCGTTCCTCCATCGGGGTGCGCGGGGCACCGCGCCCCGGGACGGAGGGATAGCCCGGGCGGGCCGCCCCGAAACCCCACCGCGACCGTCGTAGCGGCGGCTCAGCCCGCGACGAGGACGCCGGACGAGATCGACCCGTACACCAGGGTCAGAACCATCAGCCCCCAGCCCGTGCCGTGCCAGATCGGCCACGTTCCGCCCACGCGCCACACCCGGTAGGTCTGCACGAACGCACCGACGGCCCCGAGGAGCAGGATCGCGGTGGGGCCGAGGGCCAGGACGAGCCGCGCAGGGTCGGTGCACACGAGGAATTCCTCGTCGGCGCATCGGTCACCGCTCGCGGCGGCCCAGATCGCGACCGCCGCCATCAGCAGCAGGGCGGCGGCGACGATCACGGCCGCGTACCGCACCGCCGCGCGGGCGGTGCGCGGGTCCCGCCATCGCTTCTCCACATCCTGCGTCACGGCACCTCCCTACGTCCGGTCGGCCCTACGTCCGGTCGGCGCGGTCGGTGAGCGCGGCCTGACCCGACTGCCGGGCGCAGTGCGCGCAGCAATACATGGTGCCGTCGGCCTCGACCCCGTGCCCGAGAATGCGGCAACCGCAGTGGGCGCACTGCGGAGCCATCGCCTGTGCCGCGCACTCGAAACTGTCGAACGTGCCCGAGACGTCGCCGCGGGTGACGGTGAAGGTCTTGTCGTAGTCGTTGCCACAGGTGTCGCACGTGGCCATCACGGTCCTCCTCTCCGAGTTCCTGTCCCCCGGAACGGGTGCCCCACGTTCGGTCACGTCAAACGGTTCACACCGTCGTCGCCGGCCGGATCCGCGGTGCCGCCAGACCGAGGCCGAGCATGGTCACCGCCAAGCCGAGGTGCAGCCAGTTGTCCGCGTCGTTGACCGGCAGGACGTTGGCGCTGCCCTCCGGCCGGACGATCAGCCCGTACAGGAACAGCGCGAGGTAGATCAGGCCGCCCACGATCAGGTACCAGCGGGACAGATCTGCGCGGCGCGCCGCGACCACGCCCGCCAGACCGAAGACCAGATGCACCACGTTGTGCAGGACGGATACGGCGAACACGCCCAGGAGCAGGGCGCCGGACTCGTGGCCGAAGGCCAGTTCGTCGTAGTTGCTCGTCACCCCGGGGACGAAGCCGGCGATCCCGACGACCACGAAGAGCGTGCCCGCCGACAGTGCGCCGAGCTGGACGATGGAGCGGGTGCTCTCCGGCTGGCCGGCGCGCTGCGCGGGCTCGAGTGGTTCGGTCATGTCCGGCGGGTACCCGCGAAGGGCGGCACCAACCTTGGGCCGGCTGCCCGATGCGGTTTGACCGGGCGGACCGCCGGGAACCCGACGGACGTGGTCCGCTGGTGGTCGAGGCCTGTCGACGGGTTCCCCGGGGCCGCCGACCATCGAGAGAAAGGAGAGGGCGATGAACGTCCCGGATCCGCGAAATGTCCCCGACCCGCAGGCGCACCGCAGCACCGATCCCGACCCCGCCCGCACGCCCGACCTCGAACCCGGCGGCGGCGTCGCGCCCGGCTCGACACCGCCCGACTCGGGCACCACGTCCGGACTGTCGGCACCCGAGCCGCGCACGCGGAATCGATTCCCGCCCACCGGAATCCTCACGATCGCCGCCGTGGTGATCATCGTGATCGTCTTCCTCGTGGCGATCGTGGGCATCCTCATGTGACACACCGTTCTGGACGGTTTGCCCGGCCCGCCGCGGGGTACTCGGGTTTCGTAGGTGAGCAACGCCCGACGAGGGAGATTCGCATGGCAGAGAACACGAGTGGTCCGAGCGAAGGCGTCAAGGGCGTCGTCGAAGATGTCAAGGGCAAGGCCAAGGAGGCGGCCGGCGCCGTCACCGGCAGCGACGAACTCACGCGCGAGGGACGGGCACAGCAGGACAAGGCCGAGAGCCAGCGTGAGGCCGCGAAGAAGGAAGCCGAAGCGGAGAAGGCACGCGCCGACGCAGAGGTCGACGAGGCTCGCCAGCGCTCGCACCAGCAGTGAACCGGTGAACGGCCGCGCAGGCGGTCGTGCCCGTCGTTCGTCCACGACCCGGGGGCCGTTCGGCTCCCGGGTCATCGTCCCGGAGGAGACGCGATGCGCATCCTGACGTTCGTGGTCCTGGTGTGGCTGGTGATCGGTGCGATCGCAGCCGGGCAGCGGGGGTACTTCACGGAAGCCGAGCAGAACTGCGCCGACTTCGCCACCGTCGCGGTGACGGTGATCGCGGGGCCACTCAACTACGCCGGAGTCAATCCGAAGGTGGAGTGCGAGCTTCCGCAGCCGAGTCCGTGACCGGACCCGCGGGCCTGCGCGGTGACGGGACCCGCTCGTGCGCGGTCATGAGCAAATGGTCGAATGCGTTGCGCAACGTCGCCGGTGCGTCGAGTCCGGTGGTGGCGTCCCGGACGAGTTGCTCGGCGAGCGCGCGGAGCTTGACATTCGACTCCTGGGACCGCCAGGTGAGGATCTCGAAGGCGCGGTCCGCCCGAATCCCGTAGACCACCATGAGCATGCCCTTGGCCTGTTCGATGACCGCGCGGTGGTGCGCGAGCGCCGAGACCGCCTCGTCGACGCTCTCCCGGACCTCGTCGTCGTACGCGTCGGACAGGTCCACATAGAACCCGGCCGTGCCGATCACCCGCCCTCGCTCGTCGAGCATGCGGTCGCCGATCACGACGACGGGCCGGACCGTCCCGTGCGTGTCGATGATCCGGTGCCGGCTGCTGAACGGCTCGCCGTTGCGCTGCATGGCGCCCAGCACGGCCGCGACATGAGCCTTGTCCTCGGGGTGCTTGTGCTTCAGCAGCAGGTCGGTGGTGGGCCGTACGGTTCCCGGGACGTACCCGTGCATCCGGGCGAGGTCGTCCGACCATTCCCAGCTGTCTTCGCGGACCAGGTAACGAAAACTTCCGACCCGCTGCGGCTTCCCGCTGGCGAACACCCGTTCGAAGGCGTCGTCCACCCGCTCCGGGGTGTCGCCGGCGTCCACGAGCGGTTCCCTCATGCAACGATTATGCCTCCGGTGACGGGCACTACCGCCGCGGGATCGCGTGAGTGATCTGCTCTATCCGGTGTGTTGCTCCGCGTTCGCGAACACGTCGACGAGGGCGGTGCAGAAGGCGGGCAGATCCTTCGGATTGCGGCTCGACACCAGGTTCCCGTCGACCACCACTTCCTCGTCGACCACGTTCCCGCCCGCGTTGCGGATGTCCGTGCGGACACTGGGGTAGGACGTCAGCGTCCGCCCCCGGACCGCATCGGCCTCGACCAGCGTCCAAGGGCCGTGACAGATCACCGCGACGGGCCGGCCCGACTCGACGAAGTCCCGCACGAATGCCACGGCGGCCGGATCCTGGCGCAGATGATCGGGGTTCGTGGTGCCACCGGGCAGGATCAGCGCGTCGAAGTCCGACACCGACGCCTCCGACACCACCTGGTCGACCGGATATCTGCCGGCCGCGTTCACGTCGGACTTCATGGCCAGGATCTCGCCGGGTTCGAGCGACAGCAGGCGCACCGCGCCGCCCGCCTTCTCGACCGCCCGTCGCGGCTCCACCAGCTCGACCTCCTCGACGCCGTTCGTGGCGAGGACGGCGACCGTGCGTCCCGCCAACCGGCCGTTTCCCGAGTCGCTCATCGCGAAGTCGTCCTTTCGTCGTGGACAGGTTCCCCGATCGCGTACCCGAGGCCGGCGACCGGGAAACGTCACTCCTGCGCCAGATCCCGGGTGGCAGGGCCTTCGAGCAGGCGCCCGTCCGCGGCGAAGCGGGAGCCGTGCAGCGGGCAGTCCCAGGAGGCTTCCGCGTCGTTCCACCGCAGCACGCCACCCAGGTGGGGGCACACCGCGGACACCCGGTGCGTGGTGCCGTCGACGGTGCACACCCCGACCGGGCGGAGCTTCTCGCGGCGCACCGAGCCGCGGCCCTCCGGCGGGGACGCGCCGTCGCCGGACAACTCGGCCCGCACCCATCCGCGCGTCATCTCCACCGCGACCGCGGCATTGAGCCGGGTCGCTGCCGGAAGATCGAAAAGCTGTGTGGGACTCCAGGCCTGGAACGCCGACCCCCATTCCGGAGCCGTCTCGCCGAGAATGCGGGCCGACAGCAACCGCGCCGCCGCCACCGCGTTCGTCATGCCCCACTTGCCGTAGCCGGTGCCCACGAGCAGCCGATCGTTGCCGGGCAGCAGCGGGCCCACGTACGGCAGGTGATCGAGCGTCGAATAGTCCTGCGCCGACCAGCGCGCCACGGTCTTCGCGCCCGGGAAGTGGCGCCCCGTCCACGCCACGAGATCGTCCGCGGCGCCGCGATGGTCGTGTGCACGTCCGACGGTGTGGCCGTTGCCGCCGACGAGGAAGTACCGGCCCCCGTAGGCCGTGCGCAGCGACCGTGTGGGCGAATCCACCGACAGATACATCCCGCTCGGAGTGTCGCCCGGTACCTCGAACGCGGCCGCGTACGACCGCTGGGGCTCGAGCCGGGCGAAGAACCCGCCGCGGTCGAGGATCGGCGTCCCCGTCGCCAGCACGATGTGCCCGGACCGCACCTCGTCGCGATCGGTGACGGCCACGCATCCGTTCCGGTCCGAGCGGACCTTCCGGACCCGGCAGCCGGTGAACAGGGCACCGCCGCGCTCCCGCAATTCGCGGACCAGTTCGTGCAGCAACGGCATCGGATCGATCTGCGCCTGATCCGGCAGCGTCACCGCCGCGGCCACGGGGTACGGCAGTTCCGTCTCCGTCGTCATGCGGGCGTCGAGACCGGCCGCGCGGCAGGCCTCGTGCTCGGCGCGCACCGTGGCCACGCCCTCCTCGCCGGCACTGTAGGTGAAGGCGGCCGTGGATTCGAGCGGCAGGTCCCGCTCCCGGCACAGTTGCACCACCCAGCGTTGCGCCTCGAGGTTTCCGGCCACGTAGTTTCGCAGGACGTCGCGGGAATGGCCCCGGGCGATGCTGGAGAGGGTGCTGCCCTGCAGCAGGCTGACCTTGCCGGTGGTGTTGCCGGTGGTGACGGCGCCGACCGTGCGGGCCTCGAGGACGGCCACGCGGTGTCCGGCGCGCGCGAGCAGGAGGGCGGTGGCCACGCCGGTAAGGCCGGCGCCGACCACCACGGTGTCGAAGCGGGCCGGGCCCCCGGGCCACGGCGTGTCGTCGATGCGGGCGGTGTCGGTGCGGGAGAGCCACAGTGAGGTCACCTGTGGGGGATGCCCCGTGCCGCGCCCGGGAAACCCGCGCGGTTCCCCGGGTGCCCACCGGGGTATCCGCGGCGCGACGCGCCCGTGCACGGGTACGGGAGGGGAAGCGAACGGGATGAGGTTGCGGCGCAGCAACACGTCCGGGCCCGGGATCCGGCGGGTGCGGCGCGGCCGGGGATTCACCTACCTGGACGCGGACGGCGTTCGCGTGACCGACGAGGCCGTGCTCGCCCGCATCGACGAGCTCGTCATCCCTCCGAGGTGGCGCAGGGTGTGGATCTGCCCTCACCCGGACGGGCACATCCAGGCCGTGGGCACCGACGCCGCCGGCCGGCGGCAGTACCTGTACCACCAGCGGTGGCGCGAGGAGCGCGACGAGGAGAAGCACGACCGGGTGCTGGCAACACGCCCGCCGTGGCGCGGGCGTCGTACGTCGATCCCCGCGTGATGCGTGCGTGGGAGGAGGGCCGCACGATCCGCGCCGCCCTGCGGCGAGCCGCACGGTGCACCGACCCGGACGAGTCCCGGGCGGTCGTCGAACGCGCCGTGATCCGGTTGCTGCGCAGGGCCTGACCCGGCCCCGGGGTTGGGTCGGCGCGGCAGGGGTATCCGACGGGGGCGCTCACGGGCACGGACGAGGAGGCC
>NZ_JAALEH010000032.1:0-60065 GCF_011058195.1 Rhodococcus sp. 14C212
GTGGAGGCGAGGGGTACGACACGGAAGCGATCCTGCCGTGAACCGGTCGTGCGCGTACGCAAAGATGGTCGGCGTGGCAAAACCTGATCCCGATCTGCTCATCGAATTCGACGACGTGCTCGTGCGGCGGGGCGGCAACGTCCTCGTCGGTCCCGTGTCCTGGAAGGTGGAACTCGACGAACGTTGGGTGATCCTCGGTCCGAACGGCGCAGGCAAGACGTCGCTGCTGCGGGTGGCCGCGGCGGAGACATTCCCCACATCGGGGACGGCGCACGTGCTGGCGGAGACGTTCGGGAAGACCGACCTGTCCGAGCTGCGGCCCCGGATCGGGATGTCGTCGTCGGCGCTGGCGAACCGTGTGCCGGGCGACGAGAAGGTCGTGGACCTGGTGATCTCCGCGGGGTACGGCGTGCTCGGGCGCTGGCGCGAGCGGTACGACGAGGTGGACAGCGCACGCGCCGTGGAGATGCTCGAAAGCCTCGGCGCCGAGCATCTCGCCGACCGCACCTACGGCACGCTCTCCGAGGGTGAGCGCAAGCGCGTGCTCATCGCCCGGGCGCTGATGACGGATCCGGAGTTGCTGCTGCTCGACGAGCCCGCCGCCGGCCTGGACCTCGGTGGTCGTGAGGAGCTCGTGGCGCGGCTCGGCGAGCTGGCTGCCGACCCGGACGCTCCGGCGATCGTGCTGATCACCCATCACGTGGAGGAGATCCCGCCGGGCTTCACCCACGCCATGCTGCTCAAGGAGGGGCAGGTGGTGGCGCAGGGTCTGCTCGACGACGTGATCACGGGTGAGAACCTCAGCGAGGCGTTCAGCCAGGCGATCACGCTCGACAAGGTGGACGGCCGGTTCTTCGCGCGCCGCAGGTACCAGCCCGGGCGGCACCGCCGCGCGTAGCGGAGCGGAACCGCGGCCGGGTGGGTGAGTTGTGCGTCACGTCATGCCGTAACTTGTGAGTATGGCTATCGAACGTTCGGGAGAATCCGTGGGTGCAGCGGCGATGCCGCTCAAGGATGCCTCGACGGTGATCCTCGTCCGGGACGGCGACCGTGGCGTCGAGGTGTTCCTGCTGCAGCGCGTGCGCGGCATGGCGTTCGCCGGCGGCATGACGGTGTTCCCCGGAGGCGGCGTCGACCCGTCGGACAGCGCTGCGACGGTGGCGTGGGCGGGACCGCCCGTGCCGTGGTGGTCGGAGCGGTTCGGCACCTCCGAGACGCTCGCGCAGGCGCTCGTCCTCGCGGCCGTGCGCGAGACGTTCGAGGAGTGCGGGGTGCTGCTCGCCGGTGCGACACCGGACACCGTGGTGGCGGACACGACACCGTTCGGGGAGGCCCGCAGGCAGCTCGAGGCTCGGGAGCTCACCTTCGGCGAGTTCCTCGAACGTGAGGGGCTGGTGCTGCGTGCGGACCTGTTGCGGCCGTGGTCGAACTGGATCACGCCGGTCGGCGAGGGTCGTCGCTACGACACGAGGTTCTTCGTCGCGGCGGCCCCCGAGGGACAGATCGCCGACGGCGAGACGAGCGAGGCCGACGAGGTGCGGTGGCAGACTCCGCAGGAGGCGATCGCGCACTGGCAGGAGGGCGGCAGTGTGCTGCTGCCCCCGACCTGGAGCCAGTTGACGGCGCTGTCACGGTTCGGCTCGGTCGCGGAGATCCTTGCTGCGAAGCCACAGATCACGCCGATTCTGCCGACCCTGGTCACGGGGGACGGAGAGCTCCGGGTGGAGTTCCCCGAGCAGGACGGCTACTACGAGGCGGGGCCGCATCCGTGGGCCGCCCGGGGTGCCAACTAGCCTGTGCCTCATGGCTGAATTCGTGGCACTCGAGGTCTCCGACGGTATCGGCACCATCCGGCTCGACCGGCCGCCGATGAACGCACTCAACCGGCAGGTGCAGGAGGAGATCCGGGCCGCTGCGCGCGAGGCGACCGTGAACTCCGACGTCAAGGCGGTGATCGTCTACGGCGGTGAGAAGGTGTTCGCGGCCGGCGCGGACATCAAGGAGATGGCCGAGCTGAGCTACGTGCAGATGAGCGAGATCATCGCGGACCTGCAGTCGGCGCTGGGGTCGGTGGCGGAGATCCCGAAGCCGACGGTGGCCGCGATCACCGGCTATGCGCTGGGGGGCGGTCTGGAGCTCGCACTGGGTGCGGACCGGCGGATCGCCGGCGACAACGCGAAGGTCGGTGTGCCGGAGATCCTGCTCGGCATCATCCCGGGCGGCGGCGGAACCCAGCGCCTGGCTCGCCTGATCGGCCCGTCGAAGGCGAAGGATCTGGTGTTCACCGGCCGCTTCGTCGGTGCGGCAGAGGCCCTGCAGATGGGGCTGGTCGACGAGGTCGTCGCCCCGGACGAGGTGTACAACGCGGCGCGCGCGTGGGCGTCGCAGTTCAGCCGGGGCGCCACCCGCGCACTGGCGGCGGCCAAAGCCGCGATCGACCAGGGCCTCGACACCGACCTGGACACCGGGCTGAAGATCGAGCAGCACGTCTTCGCCGGCCTGTTCGCGACGAAGGACCGCACGATCGGCATGGAGTCCTTCGTCGCCAACGGCCCGGGGAAAGCCGAGTTCGTCGGGGAGTAGGCACCCCGGAACTGGAACTTGTTCATTCCTTACCGATGGGTAGGATGCCCTTCATGACTGCAAGCAGGACCGACGGGGTCGACCCCGCGCCGAACCCGCACGCCACTGCCGAGGAGGTGGCGGCCGCCCTTCAGGACACCAAGCTCGCGCAGGTGCTCTACCACGACTGGGAGGCCGAGACCTACGACGAGAAATGGTCGATCTCCTACGACGAGCGCTGCATCGACTATGCGAAGGGTCGTTTCGACGCCGCCGCCGGTGACCAGCCCCTGCCGTACGAGCGGGCCCTCGAACTCGGTTGCGGCACCGGATTCTTCCTGCTGAACCTCATGCAGGCCGGAGTGGCGAGGACCGGCTCGGTGACCGACCTGTCGCCCGGGATGGTCAAGGTGGCGCTGCGCAACGCCGAGCACCTCGGCCTCGACGTGGACGGCCGGGTGGCCGACGCCGAGACGATCCCGTACGACGACGACACCTTCGACCTCGTCGTCGGTCACGCGGTGCTGCACCACATCCCCGACGTCGAGCAGTCGCTGCGCGAGGTGCTGCGCGTGCTGAAGCCGGGCGGCCGGTTCGTCTTCGCCGGCGAGCCCAGCACGGTCGGGAACTTCTACGCGCGCTGGCTCGGCCGCCTCACGTGGGAGGCCGCCACCAACGTCACGAAGTTGCCGTTCCTGCGGGACTGGCGGCGGCCGCAGGCCGAACTCGACGAGTCCTCCCGTGCCGCGGCGCTCGAGGCGGTCGTCGATCTGCACACCTTCGACCCGTCGGACCTGGAGCGGACGGCGGCGTCGGCCGGCGCGGTGGAGGTGAAAGCGAGCAGCGAGGAGTTCGCGGCCGCGCTGCTGGGCTGGCCGGTTCGCACGTTCGAGGCCGCGGTGCCCGCGGAGAAGCTGGGCTGGGGCTGGGCGCGCTTCGCGTTCGGCGGGTGGCGCACGCTCAGCTGGGTGGACGAGAAGGTTCTCAGGCACGTGGTCCCGCGCAGCTTCTTCTACAACGTCATGATCACCGGCGTGAAGCCCGGCAAGTAGTGTGGGCTACGCCTTCACCCTCGCCGACGTCGCGTACCTGCGCTCGGCGCAGGGCGCGGCCGATCTCGCGGAGGTGGCCGTCCGGGAGCTGTCCGCCCGTACGCGCCTAGCCGACATCGCCTGGGCACGCACGCGTTTCGCCGACCGGGCGGCGCCGTTGATCGAGACGGTGCTGTTGCGCCGCAGGGCGGTCGCGAAGCTGCCCGCCGCCGGCGGCTGGCTGTTCACCGACGACGCGCTGCAGCAGGCGACCCCGGCGCCCGTCGCCGCGCACCGGGCCCGCCGGCTCGCCGGCCGGCGCGTCCACGACGTGACGTGCTCGATCGGTGCCGAACTGGCGGCCCTGGTGGGGGTCGCGGCGGCGGTGGTCGGCAGCGATCTCGACCCGGTTCGCCTCGCGATGGCCGCCCACAACGTCCCCGGGGCGGCGCTGGCCCGCGCCGACGCGCTGCGCCCGATCACCCGCGGTACCACCGTGATCGCCGATCCGGCCCGCCGTTCCGAGGGCCGGCGCACGCACGACCCGGCGGCCCTGATGCCGCCGTTGCCCGACCTGCTCGACGCCTATGCCGGACGCGACCTGGCCGTCAAGTGTGCCCCCGGGCTGGATTTCGATGCGCTGGACTGGGCGGGGGAGGTCGAGGTGGTCTCGCTCGACGGCGGCGTCCGTGAGGCATGCCTGTACTCCCCGGGTCTGGCCACGCCGGGCGTGCGGCGACGGGCGAGTGTGTTGCGTTCGGACGGCGGCGTATTCGAGATCACCGACGCGCAGCCGGACGAGATACCCGAGCGGGAACCGGGGGAGTGGATCGTCGATCCCGACGGGGCGATCGTGCGTGCGGGGCTGGTGCGGCACTACGCGGCCGCCCACGGCCTGTGGCAGCTCGATCCGCGGATCGCGTATCTCACCGGCGACACCCTCCCCGCGGGGGTGCGGGGATTCCGTGTCCTCGATCGACTGAAGTACACGGAAAAGGCTCTCCGGCAAGCGCTCTCGTCGATGGACTGTGGGGTGGCGGAGATTCTCGTGCGGGGGGTCGACGTCGATCCGGCGGTGCTCCGGCCGCGGCTGAAGCTGCGCGGATCGCGGTCGCTGAGCGTCGTGCTGACGCGGATCGGCCGCACCCCGACGGCGTTCGTCTGCGAACCCAGTCGCTGAGCCGTGTCCCGGTCGGGTGGGTCGGTCCCGCGCGGGTCTTGATATGCAAGTAAATACTTGCGTATTCTCGACGGTGTGGTCGACGTCTTCAAGGCGCTGGCGGATCCGACCCGGCGGGCCATCCTCGACGAGCTCGTCGACCGGGACGGCCAGACGCTGTTCGAGCTGTGCACGCGGCTGATCTCGCGGCACGGGCTGGGCTCGTCCCGGCAGGCGATCTCGCAGCACCTGGCGCTCCTCGAGGAGGCCGGCCTGGTCCGGACCCGCCGCGAGGGGCGATCGAAGTTCCATCACGTGGACGTTGCACCACTGCAGGGCCTCGCGGACCGATGGACGGTCGCGCATCGAAAGGAGTCGCAGTGAAGGTCACCCTCACCAGCGTGTTGGTCGACGACCAGGACAAGGCGCTCGCCTTCTACACCGACGTCCTGGGCTTCGTGAAGAAGACCGAGGTCCCCCTGGGGGAGGCGCGGTGGCTCACCGTCGTCTCGCCGCAGCAGCCGGACGGGCCGGAACTGGTCCTCGAGCCCGACGGCCATCCCGCCGTCCGGCCGTTCAAGGAGGCCCTCGTCGCCGACGGCATCCCGTTCACCTCGTTCGCGGTCGACGACGTGCACGCCGAGTACGAGCGGCTGCGCGGCCTCGGGGTGCGATTCACCCAGGAGCCCCTCGAGATGGGCGGTATCACCACCGCCGTCTTCGACGACACCTGCGGCAATCTCATCCAGATCGCCGGCTGAGCGGTCGCGGTCCGCGGCGGGAGGTCAGCGGAGCACGTACACGTCGCCCGGGAGCGTCGCCGTGACGAACTCGCCGGCCGGCCCGACCGCGGTGCCGACCGAGAAGCCGGCCGCGCCGGGCAGGGTCTCCGCGTCGAGCGTCTCCCCGCTGGCGGCGTCGAACACCAGCGCGGCCAACCCGTCGTCGGCTCGGGCCACCGTGTACCCGATGCCGTCGGCGGTCAGCGCCGGCACCCCCAGCTGACGCACGTCGTCGCGGCGCCACACGGGTTCGGCCGCGTCGCCGGTGTCGCGCAGCGCCGCCAGGTCGCCGGTCCGGCCCCCGGGTGCGAGGATCAGCAGTCCGTCGGCGGACACCGCCGGCCCGGTGGAGGCCGTGTACCCGAGGTCGTGGCTCCACCGCGGCGTCCCGGTCCGGGCGTCGAGGGCCCACAGGGCTCCCTCGCCGTCGTGCACGTACACCGTGGCGCCGTCCGCGGACAGCACGGGACTGGTCGTCGCGCCGCCCGGAAGCTCCGTCTGCGACCACTCCTCGACCACCCGCGCATCGTCGCCGCCGGTGTAGCGCATCGACACGACGGCGGTGCGATCGGCGCCCGGCCGCCACAGCGTCACCAGAATCCGGCCGGTCCCGAGATCGACCGCCGGGGTGGTGGCCACCGGGCAGTCCTCCGATCCGCCGAAACATGCGGCCAGACCGTGGTCGTTGGGCAGCCGCGGCACGTTCGTCCCGTCCGCCACCCCCGGGGTGGGCACGAGGTCGAAGATCGGGGCGGCGTGCCTGCCGGTCTGCGGGTCGAGGACGTTGACCTGACCGAAATGCGTGACGAACACGAGGTTTCCGTCACCGGTGAACTGTGCGGTGCCCGGCGTGCCGCTCACCGGGATCCGCCAGCGCCGCTGGCCGTGCTCGTTGAACGACACCATCGCCCCCTCCTCGCCGACGTAGATGTTGGCCACGCCGTCGGCGGCGGGAGTCACCCCGGTGACACCCGGCGCGAGGCGGGTGCACCAGCGCTTGCGGCCGGTGTCGATCTGGAACGAGACGAGGTTGCAGCCGGCGGTGGTCGCGGCGGTGACGAAGATCTGCCCGTTCGCCGCGACGCTCGCGGGCGCGGTGACGGCGCCACCGAGCGGACGTGACCAGGCGGGCGCGAGGTCGCGCAGCCCGTCGGCGGGCGCGGTGTTGCTGTTGCGGGCGTCGGCGTACCGACCCGGCCACGCCCCGGCGGCGAAGACGTCGACCGGGCCGCCGGCGCTGCCGCATCCGGTCAACACCAGTGCCGCCGAGGCCGTCAGCATCACCGTCCGCAGGGCAGCCCGCATCACTCATCTCCTCGCCATGGCTCGAATGACCCGATGGGCCACACTATCGGGCCGGGTGGCGCACCCGGTGCGCGAGGCGGACCGTACGCTGGCAACCATGACGAGCATGTGGGGCGCACCGTTGCGCACGAGGTGGCGGGGTTCTCGTCGGCGGGACCCCGATCAGGCCCGATTCCTGACCGTCGATTCGTTGCGATGGGTGCTGGCGCACAAGGCCTACACGCCGTGGTACCTGGTCCGGTACTACCGGCTCGCCAAGTTCAAGCTCGCCAATCCCCACGTGGTCCTGCGCGGCATGGTGTTCCTCGGCAGGAACGTCGAGATCCATTCCGTCCCCGAGCTGTCCCGGCTCGAGATCGGCCGGTGGGTGCACATCGGCGACGGCAATGCCATCCGCTGTCACGAAGGGTCGCTGCGCATCGGCGACAAGGTGGTCTTCGGCAAGGACAACGTCGTCAACACCTACCTCGACATCGAGATCGGCGCGTCCACCCTCGTCGCCGACTGGTGCTACATCTGCGACTTCGACCACCGCACCGAGGACATCACGTACCCGATCAAGGACCAGGGGATCGTCAAGAGCCCCGTGCGGATCGGACCCGACACCTGGATCGCGACGAAGGTCACGGTGCTGCGCGGCACCCGCATCGGCCGCGGCTGCGTCCTCGGCGCGCACGCGGTGGTCAAGGGCGACATCCCGGACTACAGCATCGCGGTCGGATCGCCGGCCAAGGTGGTCAGGAACCGCCGCACGGACTGGGAGTCCGGTGCCGCCGACCGGGCCGCGTACGTCGCCGCGCTCGAGGACATCGCGCGCAAGAAGGCGGGCCGCGAACCGGCGGCCGAACCCGGTTCCTGATCCGGGGCGCCTGCGATGGACTACGCCGACTACCGCCGCTACGACGCCGTGGGGCTCGCCGAACTCGTCGCCCGCCGGGAGGTCACGCCGCGCGAACTGCTCGACGCGGCCCTCGCCCGGCTCGAGGCGGTGGAGCCCACACTGAACGCCGTCGTACGCCGGCTCGACGAGCAGGCACGCAGCCGGGCCGGGGAACGCCTCGAGGGCCCCTTCGCGGGTGTGCCGTTCCTGGTCAAGGATCTTCTCCAGGACGTCGCGGGGATTCCGACCGGGAGCGGGAGCAGGTCCCTGGCGGAGCTGCCCGCCGCGCGCAACGCGGTGGTCGTCGATCGCTGGCTGGACGCGGGCCTCGTCCTCTTCGGCAAGACGAACACTCCGGAGTTCGGAGTCAAGGGGGTGACCGAGCCGGTGGCGAACGGTCCCACCCGCAATCCGTGGAATCCCGCGCACACGCCGGGCGGGTCCTCCGGCGGATCCGCGGCGGCGGTCGCCGCCGGCGTGGTCCCGGCAGCCGGCGCGAACGACGGTGGCGGCTCGATCCGCATTCCGGCCGCCTGCTGCGGGCTGGTCGGCCTCAAACCGGGCCGGGGCCTGGTGCCGAGCGGTCCCGAGGTGGACGAGGACCGGCACGGGGCGGTCAGCAACGGGGTCGTCACGCGCACGGTGCGCGACGCGGCGGCCATGCTCGACGTGCTGGCCGGTCCGGACCCGAACGGGCCCTATCTCGCGGCGGCACCGCAGGAGTCGTATGCGTCCGCGGCGAGTGTCCTACCGCGGACGCTGCGTATCGGGTTCGCGACGGACTCCCCGATCGGCACCGGCGTCGACCCGGAGGCCGTCACGGCCGTCGAGAACGCCGCGGCGCTGCTCGACGAGCTGGGCCACGCCGTCGAACCCGCGGCGACGGGGATCGACGAGCGGCGGCTGTCCACCGACTGGCTGACGATGTGGTTCGCCTGGCTCGCCGCCGACGTCCGGCAGGCGCGCCTGCGCACCGGGTGCGCCCCCGACGCGTTCGAGCCCGACACGCGGTTCCTCGCCGCGCTCGGCGACTCCGTCCGGCCCTCGGACTATCTCGCCTCGCTGCGCCGGTGGAACGGGTACACCCAGCAGCTCGGCGCGTTCCACGAGCGGTACGACCTGTTGCTCACGCCGGCCCTGGCCTATCCGCCGGCGCGCGTGGGGGAACTGGCCACGCCGCCCGCGCTCCAGGGGGCAGCGCGCCTGATCGTGACGGCGCGGCTGGGCCGCGCGGCGCGGTGGGCCGGGCTGATGGACCGCATCGTCGACGAGAACCTCGCCCGGACGCCGTACACCCAGCTCGCGAACATCACCGGGCGCCCGGCGATCTCGGTGCCACTGCACTGGACCACGGCGGGATTGCCGTTGGGCGTGCAGTTTCTCGGGCCGTTGGGCTCGGAGGGATTGCTGCTGTCGCTCGCGGCACAGCTCGAGCGGGCCCGGCCCTGGGCACACCGCGAGCCTCCGCTGCTGCCGTCCCGGTGAGGCGGGCCGGCAGCGCCGGTCACCGGTCGGGTAGCGGCCGCTGGGGAATCGTCGGACGCGGAAGCGGATGGCGCACACGACGTTTCGCCTCCGAGTACACCTGCGCGGTCTCGGTGGCCACCAGCCGCCAGTCGAAGTCCTCCGTGAGCCGCTCGCGCGCCGCCCGCGCCCGTCGCTGGGCGGCCGCGGGGTCGTCGAGGGTCCGCCGGACCGCCGACGCCAGCCCGGCGACGTCGCCGGGTGCGAACGAGAGTCCGGTCGATCCGTCGACGACGGCCTCACCGAGGCCGCCGGCCGTCGACGCGACGAGTGGCGTCCCGGCGGCCGCGGCCTCGAGTGCGATGATCCCGAACGGTTCGTAGCGGCTCGGCAGGACGATCGCATCGGCGCGGTGCAACCAGCCCAGCAGCTCGATGCGGTCGAGGTTGCCGACGAACGTCACCGAGCGCGCGACGCGGTGCACGCGCGCCTGCTCGCGCAGCCAGTCGAACTGGGTGCCCTCCCCGGCGACGACGAGAGTGGTACCGGGGTGCGTGCGCCGGATCCGGGGCAGGGCGGCGATCGCGTCCTGCACGCCCTTCTCGTACTCGAGCCGGCCGACGAACAGCAGCTGCGGCGGTCCGGAACGCGGCGCCCGCTCCCGGTAGGACCACGCGGTGACGTCGATTCCGTTGCGGATCACCGTCGCCGGCGGCAGGTCCGGCCCGTAGAGCGCGGCGACCTCCTCGTTCATCGATGCCGAACACGTGATGAGCCGATCGGATTCGTTGGCGAGCCACCACTCCACCGAGTGCACCTGCCGGTTCACGCGGCCCGACAGCCAGCCGCTGTGCCGGCCGGCCTCGCTCGCGTGCAGGGTGGACACGAGCGGTACGTCGAAGAACTCGGCGAGCGCGACGGCGGGGTGTGCGACGAGCCAGTCGTGCGCGTGCACCACGTCCGGGTACCAGCCGTCGCCGATGCCACCCTTGGTCAGGCTCAGCCCCGCCCGCACCATGGCATGACCCATCGCGAGCGTCCAGGCGAGCATGTCCTCGCCGAAGTCGAAGTGCGGTGGATCCTCGGCCACGGCCACCACGAGCACGCCGTCGGCGATGTGGCTGATCGTGGGGTGGGTGGTGGCGTCCGTGCCGGTCGGCCGCCGGGAGAGCACGACCACCTCGTGGCCGGCGGCGGCGAGCTCGGTGGCGAGGTGGTGCACGTGCCGGCCGAGGCCGCCGACGACGACGGGCGGGTACTCCCAGGAGACGATCAGCACCTTCACGAGGGGGCTCCCATCCGGTGGGGCAGGCGGCGGGCATCGAGCCCGGGGAACAGATTGTCGGCCCGGTTCCAGCCGTCGGCCAGGCGCGCCGCCGGCTCGCCGCGGCCTGCGGCGACCGCCGCGGCGATCTCGCGCAACGCGTGGGCGTGCTTGTGGGCCCGGTCCCGCGCGTAGCCGGCCGCGGTGTCCTTGCTGACCATGAACGCCCAGTCGCTCGACACCGTCAGCAGCGCCTCGCGCAGCATCTGGTCGTACACCCGGTTGCGCAGCGCGGGTCGCCCGGCCACGGCGGCGCCGCGGGCCTTGTCGAGGGTGTCGAGTGTGGTGCGCACGACCTCCTCGTTGAGCTGTACGAGGTCGCGTACCTGCTCGCCGGCCCACACCCGCCAGTCCTTCCCGGACCCCCACGAGGTGTCGTGCAGTTCGACGGGTGCTCCCACGTACCCGCGGTCGCGTGCGTCGGCGAGAGTGCCCACCTCGATGCCCGCCGCCGGCAGCGCCCGGAGCAGCCGTTCGAGGAACAGCGGGCCCTCGTGCCACCAGTGGCCGAACAGTTCGGTGTCGAAGGCGGCGACCACCAGGGCGTCGCGCCCGATGCGGTCGGACTCGCGGCGCAGTCGGCGGCGGATGGTGTCGACGAAGTCGGCCACGTGGCGGTCGACGGCCGCGGACGCCAGATCTGGGTCGTAGGGTGCCTTGTCCTGTGGGGCGACGGTGCGGCCGGTCACGCGGGCGGGCTTGAGTCCGGTGTCGTGGCAGTAGGTGTGGAAGTCCCGGTAGGCGGGGTGGCCCGGGTAGCCGGACTTCGGCGACCAGACCCGGTAGGACACCTGCAGGTCCCGGCCGAAGGCGACGACGTCGGAGTCCCACACGGTCCGGCCGAGCGAGGTGTCGCCGCGCAGGGCGGGACCGTCCACCATGAAGTGCCCGACGCCGGCGGCGGCGTATCCGGCCTCCATGCCGGGGGTGAACGCGCATTCGGGCGCCCAGATGCCCCGCGGTGTGTGCGCCCAGCGGGTGTGCGCGTCGGCCAGGCCCTCGGCGAGCGAGAACGCCCGCAGGCGGGGGTCGAGCAGAGGCTGGAAGGGATGGGCCAGCGGCCCGCCCAGCAGTTCGACCGCCTCGGCATCGACGAGTTCGCGGAACACGGGGGATCCGCCGTGGCGCCAACGGATTTCGAACTGGTCGAGGGCTGCGGCGGCCTGCCGGTGCTCGCGGGCTCCGAGCGCGCGGTAGGCCGGCTCCCGCATGCCCGCGGCCTCGTGGGCGCGCAGCTGCCAGTTGCCGAGCCAGTGGTGCATCCCGGTCAGGCAGTGGGGGTCGTCGAGCTGAGCGGCCAGCACGGGCGTCACCCCCAGGGTGACCAGGCGTGTGCGGCCCTCCGCGGCAAGCCGGCGCAGGACGTCGGTCACCGGGAGATACGTCGCGGCCCAGGACTGGTAGAGCCATTCCTCGCCGACCGGCCAGCGACCGTGGTGGGCGAGCCACGGCAGGTGCGAGTGCAGCACGAGCGCGAACAGTCCCGGTTCCCGCCGGGTGGCGGGAGTGGTCACCGCGCCGGATCCTTCACCGCGATCGCGACGAGATCGAGACTGGCGTCGATGTTCTCGGGCGCGAGGAGGAAGTCGTCGACCGTCACGGCCGCGACGTCGGCGGTCAGGCCGGCGGGCCAGGGCTCGCCGGCGAGAGCGCGCTCGATCTGGGCGTCGATGAAGGAGCCGCCGTGCTTGGCATCGAGGTCGCGCAGGGCGGGGCCGTGGTGCACCCCGGTCGTCAGGGCGACGCGGAAGCCGGCTCCCTCGAGCAGTTCGGTGAGTTCGGCGGCGTTCAGCTCGCGGGTGTGGAACGGGTTGAGCGGCGTGTCGCGGCCGGGGGAGAACGTGATGCGGTTGGGGGTGCTGATCAGCAGTTCGCCGCCGTCCCGGAGCACGCGGTGGCATTCGCGCAGGAATCCGGACTGGTCCCACAGGTGCTCGATGACCTGGAAGTTGACGACCACGTCCACGGAGGCGTCGGCGAGGGGCAGATCGGCGAGGTTGGCGTGCCGCATGTCCACGCGCGGGTAGCGGGCGCGCACGTGCGCGACGGCGCTCTCGTCGTAGTCGAGGCCGACGACGGCGGTGGCGACGTTCGCGATCATGTCGGCGCCGTAACCCTCGCCGGCGCCCGCCTCGAGCACGGTGCGGCCGGCGCACCGGGGCAGCAGGTCGCGGTAGACCACCTCGTGGCGGCGGAACCAGTAGTTCTCCTCCGCGATGCCGGGAACGGTGCGCTCGCCGGTCAGTGGCAGTCGAGGGGCGTCGCCGGCGGGGACGGGGGATTCGCTCACCGCCCAGACATTAGCCCCACCTTTGTCGACCTCGTCGTCGGTGGTCCAGATCACAGCCGTGCGGCTCCTCTCGTGTGGTTATGGTGAACGAGGTTCCCATTCAAGTTACCAGCGGGTAACTTAGCGTGAGGTAATCTATCGCACACCCCCGTGCGAAGCACGAGAGCTCGGTCAAGGCGTTGCGCCTCGCCGATCCCAGGCAGTCATACACAGGAGGTCGACGTAGACCCATGACGAACATCGTCGTATTGATCAAGCAGGTCCCCGACACGTGGTCCGAGCGCAAGCTCAGCGACGGCGACTTCACGCTCGATCGCGAGGCCGCCGACGCGGTGCTCGACGAAATCAACGAGCGCGCCGTCGAGGAAGCCCTGCTCATCAAGGAGCGCGACGGCGGGGAGGTCACCGTGCTCACCGCCGGTCCGGATCGCGCCACCGACGCGATCCGCAAGGCGCTGTCCATGGGTGCCGACAAGGCCATCCACGTCAACGACCCGGCCATCCACGGCTCCGACGCGATCCAGACCGCGTACGCCCTCGCGGCGGCTCTCGGCCAGATCGAGGGCGTCGACCTGGTCATCGCCGGCAACGAGGCCACCGACGGCCGGATGGGCGCCGTGCCGGCGATCATCGCCGAGTACCTCGGCCTGCCGCAGCTGACCCACATGCGCAAGCTCAACGTCGCCGACGGCAAGGTCAGCGGCGAGCGCGAGACCGACGAGGGTGTCTTCACCCTCGAGGCCACGCTGCCGGCCATCGTCTCGGTCACCGAGAAGATCAACGAGCCCCGCTTCCCGTCCTTCAAGGGCATCATGGCCGCCAAGAAGAAGGAAGTTCAGGCCCTCACTCTCGCCGACATCGGGCTCGACCCCGAGATCTTCGGCGTAGCCAACGCCGGCAGCACCGTCACCGGTGTCAGCCCGAAGCCCCCGCGTACCGCTGGTGAGCGCGTCGCGGACGAGGGCGACGGCGGCAGCAAGATCGCCGCGTACCTCGTCGGCCAGAAGATCATCTGATCGCGCCCACGCGACACAGCAGACATACCAAGGGAGAGAAAGAGCAATGGCAGAAGTACTCGTGCTCGTCGAGCACGCCGAGGGCGCGCTGAAGAAGGTCAGCACCGAGCTGATCACCGCCGCCCGTGCGCTGGGTGAGCCCGCCGCGGTCGTGACCGGTCCGGCCGGCACCGCCGACAAGCTGCAGGACGCGCTCGCCGCCGCCGGCGCCGCCAAGATCTACGCCGCCGAGTCCGACGACATCGAGGGCTACCTGGTGACCCCGAAGGTCGACGTGCTCGCCTCGCTCGTGGAGTCCGCCAGCCCCGCCGCGGTGATCACCGCCGCCAGCGTCGAGGGCAAGGAGGTGTCGGGCCGGCTCGCCGCGCGTATCGGCTCCGGCCTGCTCTGCGACGTCATCGACGTCAAGTCCGACGGTTCGGCCGTGCACTCGATCTTCGGTGGCGCGTACACCGTCGATGCCAAGGCCAACGGCGAGGTGCCGGTCGTCTCCGTGCGTCCGGGTGCCGTCGAGGCGCAGCCGCAGGCCGGCGCCGCCGAGCGCGTGGACGTCGAGGTTCCGGCGCAGGAGGAGAACGCGGTCAAGATCACCGCGCGCAACCCGATCGTGGGTGGCGACCGTCCCGAGCTGACCGAGGCGTCGATCGTCGTCTCCGGCGGCCGCGGCGTCGGCAGCGCCGACAAGTTCACCGTCGTGGAGGATCTCGCCGACTCGCTCGGTGCCGCCGTCGGTGCCTCCCGCGCCGCCGTCGACTCCGGCTACTACCCGGGCCAGTTCCAGGTCGGTCAGACCGGCAAGACCGTCTCGCCGCAGCTGTATGTGGCGCTGGGCATCTCCGGCGCCATCCAGCACCGGGCCGGCATGCAGACGTCGAAGACGATCGTCGCGGTCAACAAGGACGAAGAGGCCCCGATCTTCGAGATCGCGGACTACGGCGTCGTGGGCGACCTGTTCAACGTCGCTCCGCAGCTGACCGAGGAGATCAAGAAGCACAAGGGCTGATCCCCGACGTCCCGCCGCGGCCCCGCACCCCTCCAGGGTGCGGGGCCGCACGCGTACCCGGGCATGTTCACCGGACGTGCACTGAGGCGACACCGTGCCGCCCCTGCCGCGACGTACCGGCTCGATACACATTGCGCCATGACCACTTTGCTGGTGCCGGCCCGGAACCCGGGGCTGTCGGAGGCGGTGCTGCCGGGGCCGCGTTACTCCCTGCTCGTATCCGCCGACCGCGAACATCGCGAGGCGGCGCAGCGGCTGCGTTACCGCGTCTTCGCCGCCGAACCCGGATTCCACCTCCCGGCAGGCATGCCCGCGGGCATCGACGCCGACCGCTTCGACGAGTACTGCGACCACCTGTTGGTGCGCGAGAACCACACCGGCGCGGTGGTGGGCTGCTATCGGATGCTGCCGCCGGATGCCGCACGCGCCGCCGGCGGCTACTACACCGCCACCGAATTCGATCTCACCGCCCTCGATCCCGACGGTCTGCGGGCGGTGGAGATGGGCCGCGCCTGCGTCGACCCCGCCCACCGCTCCGGCTCGGTCCTGTCGCTGATGTGGGCCGGGATCCTGCACTACCTGGAACTCACCGGGCACAACTGGGTCATGGGTTGCGTGTCGGTGCCGATGCGCACTCACCCGGCCGACGTGCCCGGCGCCAACGTCCGGGGAGTGCGCGACGTGCTGCTGGCCCGGCACTCCGTCGAGCCGGCCCGGCGGGTGCTGCCCCGGACCCCGGTCGTCGTCGACGGCCGCCCCCTCGACGACATCCCGTCACCCCCGCGGCCGGTGCTGCCGCCGCTGCTGCGCGGGTATCTGCGGCTCGGTGCTCGCATCTGCGGCGAGCCCGCCCACGACCCCGACTTCGGGGTGGCCGACTTCGTCGCGCTGCAGAGCCTCACCGGAGCCAACGCGCGCTATCTCGAGAGGCTGCGGACCGCCGCGGAGAGCGCCGAGACGGCCGCAGGAGCGCGGGCGTGAACACCCGTGCCCACGCCTGGATGCCGGTCAGTCCCTGCGGCACCGGCTGCCTCCCGGCCGATCCGGGGCGAGTGAGTTTCGTCACGGCGGCGGCGCGCTGGGTGCTCGTGGTGGCGGTGCTGGCGACCGCCCCGTTGCTGACCGCCGGCCGGCTACTGCCCCGCCCGGGGCGCCTCGCCGCCCAGCGCGCGTTCGCCCGCGTGCTCCTGCGCTGTGCCGGGCTGCGGCTGACGGTGACCGACCTGCGGGACCGCGACGGCCGGGGCGACGGGGGCGTGCTCGTCGTCGCTTCGCACGTGTCCTGGACCGACGTGCTCGTGCTCACCGCGGTTGCCCCGGCAGGATTCGTGGCGCGCAGCGACCTGCTCGAGTGGGGACTGCTCGGCGCGCTGGCCCGCCGCATGCGGGTCATCCCCATCGAGCGCGAGCGCCTGCGCGACCTGCCCGTCGTGGTGTCGCGGATCCGCGACCGCCTCCTGGCGGGGGAACGGATCGCGGCGTTCCCGGAGGGCACGACGTGGTGCGGCAGGGCGTACGGCGGGTTCCGTCCGGCGCTGTTCCAGGCCGCGATCGACGCGCAGCGCCCGGTGCAACCGGTGGGGCTCCGGTACGCCGACACCGCCGGGACGATCGCCACCGGCCCGGCGTTCGTCGGCGACGAGACGATGGGGGCGTCGCTGCGACGGCTCCTGCGGCACCGAGGGGTGATGGCGGAGGTGGTGCTCGCCCCGCTCGAGCGGCCCGGCTCCGATCGCCGCGACCTCGCCATGCGGTGTGAACGGTCCGCGCGCCGCCGGCACGACGACGGCGCCGAGTTCGCCAGGCTCGGCCGGGCCGCCGCCGCGCACGACACCCGTGGTCGCGAGGAGGTCCGGGCCGGACGGTGAGCGCGACGGGCGCGAGCCCCGACCCGCTATCCTGGTTCGGTCATGACCTCGAACCCCGCCGGAGCCTCCGGCACCTCGACGACCGTCTACCTCGATCACGCCGCGACCACCCCGATGCTGCCCGCGGCCGTGTCGGCGATGACGGAGGTCTTCGCGACGGTCGGCAACGCGTCGTCCCTCCACGGGTCGGGCCGTGCGGCGCGGCGTCGCATCGAGGAGGCCCGGGAGTCCATCGCGGCGGACCTCGGCGCGCGTCCCTCCGAGGTCGTCTTCACCTCGGGCGGCACCGAGGGCGACAACCTCGCGGTGAAGGGCATCTACTGGGCGCGCCGGGACGCCGATCCGCGCCGTCGCCGGGTGATCGCGAGCGCCGTCGAGCACCATGCCGTGCTCGATGCCGTCGAGTGGCTCGTCGCGCACGAGGGCGCCGAGGTGACCTGGCTGGCCGTCGACGCCGCCGGACGGGTCGAGCCGGATGCGCTGCGGGAGGCCCTCGCCGAGCACGCCGACGAGACGGCCCTGGTGTCGGTGATGTGGGCCAACAACGAGGTGGGCACCGTGATGCCCGTCGCCGAGCTCACCGCGGTCGCCGCCGAGTACGGGGTGCCCGTGCACAGCGACGCCGTGCAGGCGGTCGGTCATCTGCCCGTGGACTTCGCCGCGAGCGGACTGGCCGCCATGACGATCGCCGCGCACAAGTTCGGCGGTCCCCAGGGCGTCGGTGCCCTGCTGCTGGGCCGGCAGGTGCCGTGCGTGCCCCTCACCCACGGCGGCGGACACGAGCGCGACGTACGGTCGGGAACCCACGACACCGCCGGGATCGTCGGCATGGCCGCGGCGCTGCGCGAGGCGACGGCCGAACTCGGCGAACGCACCGTCGCGCTCACGACGCTGCGCGACGAACTGATCTCCGGTGTGACGGCCGTGGTCCCGGACGCGGTCCTCAACGGCCCGCGCGGCGCGGACCGCCTGCCCGGCAACGCACACTTCACCTTCCCCGGCTGCGAGGGCGATTCGCTGCTCATGCTGCTGGACGCGGCCGGGATCGAGTGCTCGACCGGTTCGGCCTGCACCGCCGGGGTGGCGCGACCGAGCCATGTGCTCGTCGCGATGGGTGCGGACCCCCGCACGGCCCGCGGGTCGTTGCGATTCTCGTTGGGCCACACGTCGACTCGTGCCGACGTGGCGGCCGTCGTGGCGGCGCTGCCGCAGGTGGTGGGACGGGCGCGGGCCGCCGGACTGGCCGGCGCCGGTAGTCGAGAGAGGTGACGTCGATGAGGGTGCTCGCGGCAATGAGCGGTGGCGTGGACTCGGCGGTGGCCGCGGCCCGCGCGGTCGACGCCGGCCACGACGTGGTCGGCGTGCACCTGGCGCTGTCCACGACGCCGGGCACGCTGCGGACCGGGTCACGGGGCTGCTGCTCCAAGGAAGACGCCGGGGATGCGCGCCGCGCCGCCGACGTGCTCGGAATCCCGTTCTACGTCTGGGATTTCGCCGACCGGTTCAAGGAGGACGTCATCGACGACTTCGTCGAGTCCTACGCCGCCGGCCACACCCCCAATCCGTGCCTGCGGTGCAACGAGAAGATCAAGTTCGCGGCCCTCGCCGACCGGGCCGTCGCCCTCGGCTTCGACGCGCTCGCCACCGGCCACTACGCCCGGCTCGACGACGGTGTCCTGCGTCGCGCGGTCGACGCCGGCAAGGACCAGTCGTACGTGCTCGGAGTGCTGACGGCCGACCAGCTCGCGCGTGCGATGTTCCCCGTCGGGGACACCCCGAAGGAGCGGATCCGCGCCGAAGCGGCCGAGCGGGGTCTCGCGGTCGCGAACAAGCCCGACAGTCACGACATCTGCTTCATCCCCTCCGGTGACACCCGCGCCTTCCTCGGTGCCCGCATCGGGGTGCGCCCCGGCCGCGTCGTCGACGCCCGGTCCGGCGCCGTGCTCGCCGAACACGAAGGAGTGCACGGCTTCACGGTCGGCCAGCGCAAGGGTCTGGGCATCGCCGGCCCCGGCGCGGACGGCCGCCCCCGCTACGTCACCGCGATCGAGCCGGACACCGGCACGGTGAAGGTGGGCACCGCGGAGGACCTGAAGGTGTGGGCGATCAGTGCCGAGCGCGCGGTGTGGACGAGCGGGGCCGCGCCGGCCGGACCGGTCGAATGCGTCGTGCAGGTCCGCGCGCACGGCGGCGTCGCGGCGGCCGTCGCCGAGCCCACCGGCACCGGTCTCGAGGTGACCCTGCGCGAACCGCTCACCGGCGTCGCCACCGGACAGGCCGTGGTGCTGTACCGGCCGGACACCGGCGGCGACGTCGTCCTCGGCAGCGGCACCATCGTCGGTACCGGCACGGCGGCCACGTCCCGGTGACCGCGAACACCCCGAACCCCTGGTCCGGCGTCGCGACCGGCATCGGATCGTGGCCCGGCACCGACGCCCGGGAATCGGCCGCGACCGTGCTCGGCGAGCTCGAGGCGTTGCCGCACCTGGTCGAACTGCCGGCCCGCGGGCTCGGGGCCGATCTCATCGGCCGCACCGGTGCGTTGCTGGTCGACCTGCACCTCGACACCTCCACCACCGGATACCGGCTCGGCGGTCGCCGCGGCGCGGTCGCCGCCCGCGCCGGGGATCTGCTGCGCCGAGATCTCGATGCGCTCGAAGAGGCATGGGAGACAGCGGGTCTCGGTCCGGGCCGGTCCCTGAAGGTGCAGTCCGCCGGCCCGTTCACCCTCGCCGCGCACGCCGAGCTGGCCGGGGGTCGGCGGGTGCTCACCGATCGCGGCGCCGTGCGCGACGTCGCCGAGTCCCTCGGCGAGGGCCTGGCGCGGCACGCCGCGGAACTGACCCGCCGCCTCGGCGCCGACGTGGTGGTCCAGCTCGACGAGCCCGCGCTGCCCGCCGTCCTCGCCGGGACCCTGACCGGACGCACGAAGCTCGAGTCGGTGCCGGCTCTCCCCGAGCCGGAGGCGCAGCACCTGCTCGAGGCCGCGATCGCGGCGATCGGCCGCCCCGTCGCGGTGCACTGCTGCGCCGCCGACGTGCCCACCGGGTTGCTGCGCCGCAGCGGCGTTGACGCCGTCGCCCTCGACGTCGCGCAGCTCACCGCCGCCGACCTCGACGGTATCGGTGAGCTGATCGACGCCGGAACCACTCTCCTGCTCGGACTGGTGCCGTCCACCGCCCCCGACACGGCCGTCCCCACCTGGCGCGACGTCGCGGCCCCCGCGATCACGTTGATCGACCGGCTGGGCTTCGCCCGCGCCACGCTGCGCTCGGTGGGGGTCACCCCGCGCTGCGGCCTGGCCGGCGCCGACCCCGCGTGGGCGCGCCGGGCGCTGCGCCTCGCCCGCGACGTCGCCGCCGCGTTCGCGGACGACCCGGAATCGCTCGCCTCCGGAGCGGCCGGGAACGTCGTATCGCTCGACTAGTCTTTCCGGCGTGAGTGAATCGACGGACGCGCCCACCCAAGCTCCGCCCGACGTGCGCGAGCGCTGGCAGCAGCTCGCGGAGGAGGTGCGCGAGCACCAGTTCCGCTACTACGTGCGCGACGCGCCGATCATCTCCGACGGCGCCTTCGACCAGTTGCTCGGCGCGCTGAAGCAGCTCGAGGACGACTACCCGGACCTGCGCGTCCCGGACTCCCCGACGCAGCTCGTCGGTGGGGGCTTCGCCACCGACTTCACCGCCGTCGACCATCTCGAGCGGATGCTCAGCCTCGACAACGTCTTCACCGAGGACGAACTGCGCGCCTGGGTTTCCCGCGTCGAGGCCGAGACGGGTCCGGACCTGCACTACCTGTGCGAGGTGAAGATCGACGGCGTCGCGCTGAGTCTGGTGTACGAGGACGGCCGCCTGCGCCGTGCCGCCACCCGCGGCGACGGCCGCACCGGGGAGGAGGTCACGCTCAACGCTCTCACAATCGACGACATCCCCGAAAGGCTCACCGCCACCGAAGAATTCCCCGTTCCCCGGGTTCTCGAGGTGCGGGGCGAGGTGTACTTCCGGCTCGAGGACTTCCACGCGCTCAACGCCGCCCTCGTCGCCGAGGGCAAGGCCCCGTTCGCCAATCCGCGCAACACCGCGGCCGGATCGCTGCGGCAGAAGAACCCCGCGGTGACCGCGCGGCGCCGCCTCGGGATGATCTGCCACGGGCTCGGCCGCGCCGAGGGATTCGAGCCGGTGTCGCTGTCGCAGTCCTACGCCGCCCTCGCCGCCTGGGGGCTGCCCGTCTCCGGGCACACCGCCCGCGTCGTCGGCGTCGAGGAGGTCGTCGCCCGGATGCGGTTCTGGGGCGAGCACCGCCACGACGTCGAACACGAGATCGACGGGCTCGTCGTCAAGGTCGACGAGGTGTCCCTGCAGCGCCGGCTCGGCACCACCTCGCGCGCACCCCGGTGGGCGATCGCCTACAAGTATCCGCCGGAGGAAGTGACGACCAGGTTGCTCGACATCCGCGTCAGCGTCGGCCGCACGGGCCGGGTCACGCCGTTCGCCTACATGGAACCGGTCACGGTCGCCGGGTCGACGGTCTCCCTCGCCACCCTGCACAACGCGGCGGAGGTGACGCGCAAGGGTGTCCTCATCGGCGACACCGTGGTGCTGCGCAAGGCCGGTGACGTCATCCCCGAGGTGCTCGGCCCGGTGGTGGACCTGCGCGACGGCACCGAACGCGAGTTCGTCATGCCCACCGAATGCCCCGAATGCGGGACACCGCTCGCCCCCGCCAAGGAGGGTGACGTGGACCTGCGCTGCCCCAACCAGCGGCACTGCCCCGCGCAGTTGCGTGAGCGGGTCTTCCACGTCGCGGGCCGCGGCGCGTTCGACATCGAGGCGCTCGGCTACGAGGCGGCCACCGCGCTGCTCGAGGCCGGGGCGATCGCCGACGAGGGTGACCTGTTCGACCTGACCGCCGACGACCTGCTGCGCACGTCGCTCTTCCGCACCAAGGCGGGGGCGCTGTCCGCCAACGGCAAGCGCCTGCTCGCGAATCTCCAAGCAGCCAAGGACAAGCCGCTGTGGCGGGTGCTGGTGGCACTGTCGATCCGGCACGTCGGTCCGACCGCCGCGCGGGCGCTGGCCACCGAGTTCGGCAGCCTCGACCGGATCCGCGAGGCGTCCGTGGACGAGCTCGCCGCCGTCGAGGGGGTGGGACCGACCATCGCTGCGGCCCTGGGTGAATGGTTCGCCGTCGACTGGCACGTCGCGATCGTCGAGAAGTGGCGCGCGGCGGGGGTGCGCATGCTCGACGAGCGCGACGAATCCATCGAACGGACCCTCGAGGGCCTGTCGATCGTCGTCACCGGATCGCTCGAGGGCTTCTCGCGGGATCAGGCCAAGGAGGCGATCCTGCTCCGCGGCGGCAAGGCGGCCGGGTCGGTGTCGAAGAAGACCGCGTTCGTCGTCGTCGGCGATGCCCCGGGAACGAAGGCCGACAAGGCGGCCGAGCTGGGCATCCCCGTCCTCGACGAGGACGGGTTCCGCCGGCTGCTCGAACTCGGCCCGGACGGCGTCTCGGGTGGCCAGGACGCGATCGAGGAGGAGTTCGGCGAGCTCGAGAGCTGACCGGCGGCCGGAGCCGGTGTGACGGAGATCGCCCGGAAACCGTTTGGGCGGAAGGGGCAGGCACTGGGATAGTCCTCCAGTGATCGAGATCAGACGCGTGAGCCCGGACGAGTACGACGCCGTCGGCGCCCTCACCGTCGACGTGTACGTCGGCGGCGGATTCGTCGAGCCCGACGACCCGTACGCCGAGCGTCTGCGCGACACCGCCACCCGCGACAAGCACGCCGAGGTGGTGGTCGCGCTCGCCGACGGCGAGATCGTCGGGTCCGTGACGCTGGCGGAGCCGGCGTCCCGCTTCGCCAACATCGCCGAGAAGGGCGAGCTCGAGTTCCGGATGCTGGCCGTCGCGCCGTCGGCGCGGGGACAGGGTGTCGGTTCGGCGCTGGTACGGCATGTCCTCGACACCGCCTACGATCGCGGCGATCGCGCAGTGGTGCTCTCCACGCAACCGGACATGGTCGACGCGCGCCGCGTCTACGACCGCAACGGATTCGTTCCCGTCGCCGAGCGGGACTGGGCGCCGGTGCCCGGCGTCGAGCTGAGCACCCTGGTCCGGGAGCTGGTCTGAGCCGCTCCGCTCAGCCCAGGACGGTTCCGATGATGCCGGCCAGGTAGCCGAGCCGGGCCACCTCGGACGGCCGGAACTCCGGGCCACCGGGCCGGCCGAGCATCAGCACCCGGCCCTGGGTCCCCAGGGGCGCCGCCGCCAGGGTCGTGTTCATCGCTCGCCACAGGTCGGGTACCCACTCGCCCTCGTGGTCGAGCAGCATCGGCTTCTCGAGCGGCATCCACGGCACCTCCGCCGGCCGGGTCTCGGGGGCGCCGGAACTGCCGACCACCCGGTACACGCCGTACGGGCCGGTGTCGACGACGGTCGCCCAGCCGACGCGCAGTACCCGGGGCGCGCCGTCGACGAGCACCTGCAGCCGATCGTGGCGCGCGGTGGCGACCTGGTCGATCAGCTCGAGTTCGCGGTGGGTGTCGAGGATGCCCGCATAGGGACGGATCGAGTCCACCGTCACGCCCTCGAGGCGTTCGGCGGCCGTGATGAGCGTGTCCGGCAGCGACCCGGCGTCGACGTCGACGACGAGATCGTCGATCGCGAAGCCGGCGCCGCGTTCGACGACGTCCAGCGAGAGGATGTCCGCACCGACCGAACCGAGCGCGACGGCGAGTGAACCGAGGCTGCCCGGACGGTCGGGAAGCTGGACGCGTAACAGGTACGACACGTGCGTCCTTTCCCCGATTCCGAAGTCACGGCCGAGGCGCTCGGCCGGCGACGGACACCATCTTTTCACCCCCGCAGCACCGCCGGATGCCGGTCCGGCGGTGCTGCGCCGAGACGAGACAGGAAACCGCCGGTCACGCGGGCGCTGTCACACGAACGACACAGGTGTTTCTCCGAACTGCAACACGACGGGCGGCCGGCGCGGGTCCGGGGAACCGGCGAAACCGTCCCGGTCGGCACGCACTACCCTGGACGGAACGTTCGTTTCTTCATCGGAAAGGGGTCACCGAAGGTGCCTGCCATCTCCCGTGACGAGGTCGCGCACCTCGCCCGGTTGTCCCGGCTCGCGCTGACCGACGCCGAACTCGACGAGTTCGCCGGCCAGCTGGATACGATCCTCAGCCACGTCAAGGCCGTGTCGGAGGTGGCTGCGGACGATGTGGCGCCGATGGCCAACCCGAACGCGGTGGCCAACGTGACCCGCCCCGACGAGGTGCGTCCGGGCCTGACGCCGGAACAGGCGCTCGCCGCCGCGCCGCTCGTCGAGGACGGCCGCTTCTCCGTCCCGCAGATCCTGGGGGAGAGCGAATGAGCACCGACCTGACCCGGCTGGGTGCGGCGGACCTCGCCGACCGCATCCACTCCGGCGACGTCTCGTCGGTCGAGGTCACCCGGGCTCACCTCGACCGCATCGCCGAGGTCGACGGCGACTACCACGCCTTCCTGCACGTCGCGGGGGAGCAGGCGCTGGCCGCCGCCGCCGAGGTCGACCGCGCGGTCGCCGCGGGCGAGAGCCCGGCCTCGCCGCTCGCCGGCGTGCCGATCGCCCTCAAGGACGTGTTCACCACGACCGACATGCCCACCACGTGCGCCTCGAAGATCCTCGAGGGCTGGATGTCGCCGTACGACGCGACCCTGACCACGAAGCTGCGGCGGGCCGGCATCCCCATCCTGGGCAAGACCAACATGGACGAGTTCGCGATGGGTTCGTCCACCGAGAACTCCGCCTTCGGTCCCACCCGCAACCCGTGGGACACCACCCGGATCCCCGGCGGTTCCGGCGGCGGTTCCGCGGCCGCGCTGGCGTCCTATCAGGCGCCCCTGGCCATCGGCACCGATACCGGCGGCTCGATCCGCCAGCCCGCCGCCGTCACCGCCACGGTCGGCACCAAGCCCACCTACGGCACGGTCTCCCGGTTCGGCCTCGTCGCGTGCGCGTCGTCGCTCGACCAGGGCGGCCCGTGCGGCCGCACCGTGCTCGACACGGCGCTGCTGCACGAGGTGATCGCCGGCCACGACCCGCGCGACTCCACGTCGGTGGACGCGCCCGTCCGGCCGGTCGTCCGGGCGGCCCGCGAGGGCTCGCAGGGCGACCTGAAGGGCCTGCGCGTCGGCGTCGTCAAGGAGTTGCACTCGGACAGCTACCAGCCCGGCGTGCTGGCGTCCTTCGACGCGGCCGTGGCCACGCTCACCGAGCTCGGCGCCGAGGTCGTCGAGGTCTCCTGCCCGCACTTCGAGTACGCGCTCGCCTCGTACTACCTGATCCTGCCGTCCGAGGTCTCGTCCAACCTCGCCCGCTTCGACGCCATGCGCTACGGACTGCGCGTCGACGACGGCACGATGAGCGCCGAGCAGGTCATGGCCGCCACCCGGGCCGCCGGGTTCGGCAAGGAGGTCAAGCGCCGCATCATGATCGGCACCTACGCGCTTTCCTCCGGCTACTACGAGGCCTACTACGGGCAGGCGCTCAAGGTCCGCACCCTCATCGCGCGGGACTTCGAGAACGCGTACGAGCAGGTCGACGTCCTCGTCTCGCCGACCAGCCCGTTCACCCCGTGGAAGATCGGCGAGAAGGTCGACGATCCGCTGGCGATGTACCTGTCGGACCTGTGCACGCTGCCGACCAACCTCGCCGGGCACTGCGCGATGTCCGTGCCGTCCGGGCTGTCCGCCGACGACGGGCTGCCCGTCGGCCTGCAGATCATGGCCCCGGCGCTCGCCGACGAGCGCCTCTACCGCGTCGGCGCCGCGTTCGAGGCCGCACGCGGCCCGATCGTCGCCTGAGTCCGGCTACGGCCCGGTGCGCCGTCCCGGTCAGGGGCGGTCGCACCGGGCCTGGTCCGGGCCGTAGCGGTGCCCGTGACCGGGGGCCGCGTCCAGCGCCACCGGCAGGTCCAGCGTCGCCTGCACGAAGCTGACCACCGGCAGCCACCGCGGCACGGGCGCGTCGCGTCGCGCGCGGGACAGGTCGGGCGGGGACCACAGCAGCGACGGCTGCCACCACACCACCGGATCCGATGTGTTCGCGGTGACGATCGCCCCGTCCGTGCGCACCGCGCCCGCCGGCGGACCGGCCCAGATCGCCGCGCAGGGACCCGCCGCGGCCGATGCGTGGTCGGCGAGTGTGGCGCTGCCCCCGATCGACCCGAGGCTCTGCCCGTACACGTGCAGCTGCGGGCGCCGGACCGGGTCCAGAGCGTCGATGTGGGCGCGCACGGCCGTCAGGAGGGCGCGGGCCGACTCCGCGGCCGCGTTCCGGTCGAACAGGAACGTCACCCAGCTCGGCGCGGCCGAGTACTGCTGTGCCACGAGCGCGACGTCGCCGCCGAACACCGTGTCGAACCCGCGCACCGCGCCGGGGTCGATCCAGCCCGAGCCGGTGGGCACCGCCACCACGACGTGGGCGCGGGCGAACCCGCCGGCGCGGTCGAGTTCGCGCACGGCCAGCGCGGCGCGCGACCGGGCGTCCGGAGCCGATCCGAGCCCCACGTACGTGCGGATCGTTCCGGGATGCGCGTCGAGGGTCACGAAGCGGCGGCCCTCGTCGCCCAGGGACTCCCAGGCCACCCGAGAGGACGGACCGCCGGCCACCGCGGCGGCGACGGGCGTCGCGACCGGACGTGCCTGCCCGGCCACCACGGGCGCCACCGCGACGCCGACGCCCACGGCGACCGTGACGGCCGTGGCCGCGACCGCGCGGGTGCCGGCCCGCCGGCGCCACGCCCCCGGTATCCGACCGACCACCCGTGCTGACGCGAATATCAATGGGGCACAGGTGCATACAACGATCCAGTGCGTCGGGCCGGTGGTGGGCCGCCCCATCCACGCCCGCAATGCGTCCTGCCACTGCGCCGCGGCGAGCACCGCCCACCCGAGCGCGACGGCCGCGGCGACCAGCGCCACCGGCCGCGCGGCCCCGGGCCGTGCGGATCGCCCGCCCCGCCGGCGGCGCATCCCGGCGGTCACCGCCGCGGCGGCACATCCGGAGGCAGCGGCCTGCGCCAGGGCCGCACGGGGCAGCAGCGACGGCGCGAGCGAGACCCACACCGCGATCGTCACCGCCACGGTCGTCGCCACCCGCGGGCAGCGCCGCGCGAGCGAATCGAGCCCCGCGTCCGCGGACACGAACGCCGCGAGGGCACTCATCGGACCGCCCATCGCGCCGCCGCAGCCAACGTCCCCACCGCGGCCGCGTACGGCAGCGGTGACTCGGGAACCGGCGCCGCGTCGCGTTGCCGCCACGAATTGAACCGCACGGCAATCGACGCCGCATCCGCGGTGACGACGCACCAGCCGTCGCCGGGAGCCGCCGTACGGCACGCCTCGTGCAGTTGCCGGCTCAGCCGGGCGTCCAGGTCGCGCCGCGCCTGCGGACCCGGGTCGTGCCCCGACGACCGGGCGTATCGCAGCAGGTCGTAGCCGAGATCGTGTTCGCGGCAGGATGTTTCGAAGACTTCGGGCAGGGGAACGGGGGAGGAGCAGTCCCCGAGTGGGTCCACCAGGATCCCGTCCTCGGTGACCGGGCGGTAGTGCATCGCCGGCTCGAAGCCGTCCGGGAAGGCCTCGAGCGCCGCCGCGGTGTCGCCGTCGGACAGCGCCGCCACCGTCGCCGCCGTGGCGCCCCCGTGCGGCCCCGGTTGCTCCTCCGGACCCGCCTGCGCCCAAACGGTTCCCAGGTACAGCGCCGCGGCCGTACCCACCATCGCTGTCGTCGCTCGTCTGCGCATGGCACGGACGTTAGGAACGACGGGGACCGCCGCGGATCCCCCGGCGGAGCGGGTCCGGCCGCGGCTGTCTGCCCCCACGGAGCCGGGCGGATCTCACCCCCTGGTATGACGACAGTGCAGGCGTCCCGTGCCTACCGTGGTGCCGTGCGCTGGACGAGAGAATGCGGCCGAGGCCGCTGGTGGGCGATTGCGATCGTGGCGGCGACGCTGATCCTGTACGCGGTCGCGTGGCCCACGTTGCACCTCACCCACGAGGTCCCCGCACCGCTGATGCCCGTCGTCGCGGCGCTCGCGGTCTGGCCGTTCGTGGCGCTCCGGGCCGATCCGGCCCTCGGGTGGGCGGTCTCGGCCGGGGCCGCGCTGGCGATCCCGCGCGCCTTCGACCTCGCCCCCGGCTACGACTACCCCTGGCAGGTGGTGCACATCCTCGTGCTGTGCGCGCTGCTCGTCGCGGTGAGCATGCGCGCGTCCCTGCAGATCGCCGGGCTCGTGTGGGCGGCCACCGTGGTGCTGTTCTTCACCCACGTGCCGGGGCAGAACGGCTGGGGCTGGGCACTCGGCCTGACCGCGATGGCGGTGTTCGGTCTGCTCGTGCGGTGGCTCGTGCTGTCCCGGCGTCAGCTTGCCCGGCAGGAGGAGGTCAGCGAACTCGAGCGGGCCCGCCGGGCGATCCTCGAGGAGAAGGCCCGCATCGCCCGGGACCTGCACGACATCGTCGCGCACCACATGTCCCTCGTCGTGGTGCAGGCGCAGAGCGCCCCGTACCGCCTGCCCGAGGTCTCCGAACCGGTGCGCGCGGAGTTCGAGTCCATCGGGGCGACCGCGCGCGAGGCGCTCAACGAGGTGCGCGGCATGCTCGGCGTGCTCCGGAGCGACACCCTCGCCGACGGCAGCGGCGCCGGCGACGAACGGACGCAGGCTCCCCAGCCCGGCCTCGACCGGCTCGGCGACCTGTTCGAGGGGGCGCGGCGCGCCGGCATGGTCCTGTCCACCGCGGCGGACGGTGACCCGGCGGGTGTGTCCGACGCCACCGCGCTCACGGTGTACCGCATCCTGCAGGAGTCGCTCGCCAACGCCGCCCGCCATGCCTCCGGGGCGCCGGTCCGGGTCGGTGTGGGGTACGGACCGGACGAGGTGAGCGTGACCGTGCGCAACGGCCCCGGGCGCGCGGAGCCCGGACCGGGGGACCGCAGCGGCGGGAACGGCATCCGCGGCATGGTCGACCGTGCGCTGTCGGTCGGAGGGCAGCTCGTGGCCCATCCCGTCCCGGGCGGGGGATTCGAGGTGCGAGCGCAGCTGCCGCGCGTCCCGGCGGCCTAGGCTGAGGCCGTGACGGACCCGAGCGCAGCCGCGACCCCCATCACCGTGTTGATAGCCGACGACCAGGCCATGGTGCGGCAGGGTTTCGGCGCCCTGCTCGCCGCCCAACCCGACATCAGCGTGGTCGGCGACGCCCCGGACGGCCGGCGGGCCGTCGCGGAGGCGGCCCGCCTGCGACCCGACGTGGTCCTGATGGACGTGCGGATGCCCGAGATGAACGGACTCGACGCGGCCCGGCACATCCTCGCCGGGCGCACCGATCCGCCGACACGTGTGCTGATGCTCACCACCTTCGACATCGACGACTACGTCTACGAGGCACTGGGCCTGGGCGCCAGCGGATTCCTGCTCAAGGACGCGCCCGCCGACGAACTGATCCGGGCGGTCCGCGTCGTCGCCGACGGCCAGGCGCTGCTCGCGCCGACCGTCACGCGCCGCCTCATCGCGGACGTCACCCGCCGGCGGTCGCCGCGCCGCGGCCGCGATCGGACGCTCGACGTGCTCACCCCGCGCGAACGCGAGGTGCTCGAGCTGATCGCCCGCGGGCTGTCGAATCAGGAGATCGCCGCTCACCTGTTCGTCGCGGAGCAGACGGTCAAGACGCACGTGGGGAAGGTGCTCGGGAAGTTGAACCTGCGGGACCGGGCGCAGGCGGTGGTACTGGCGTACGAGTCCGGACTGGTCGTGCCCGGGTGAGCGGCGCCCGCGATCGGGATGCCGCGGGCGCCGCGCCGGGGCAGTATTGCCGGGAGGACCACCGACAACCTGCACGACCGGCACGGAGGTACGGATGACGCGCATCGGCATTCTCACCAGCGGCGGGGACTGCCCCGGCCTCAACGCGGTGATCCGCGGAGCGGTCCTCAAGGGCAGGACCGTCTACGGCCAGGAATTCGTCGGATTCCTCGACGGCTGGCGTGGTTTGGTGGAAGGCGACGCAATTCCCTTGGACCGCAGCAAGGTTCGCGGATTGTCGCATCAGGGCGGTACCATCCTCGGCACCAGCCGGTTCGGCCCCTATCAGGGACCGAACGGCGGCGCGGAGAACATCGCCCGCACGCTCGAGCGCATGGGCGTCGACGCCGTGATCGCCATCGGCGGCGAGGGCACGGCGGCCGCCTCCAAGCGGCTGTTCGAGGAGGGCATCCGGATCGTCGGGGTGCCCAAGACCATCGACAACGACCTCGGCCAGACGGACTACACCTTCGGCTTCGACACCGCCGTCGAGATCGCGACCGAGGCGATCGACCGGCTGCGCACCACCGGCAACTCGCACAAGCGCTGCATGGTCCTCGAGGTGATGGGCCGGGAGGCGGGGTGGATCGCGCTGCACTCCGGCACCGCCGGGGGTGCCCACGCCATCCTCATCCCCGAACAGCCCGAGAGCATCGAGCAGATCTGTGAATGGGTCACCAGCGTCCGCGACCGCGGCCGGGCCCCCATGGTGGTGGTCGCGGAGGGATTCACCCTGCCGGAGATGACCGAGGCGTACTCCGACAAGGGGCGCGACGAGTTCGACCGGCCGCGGCTCGGCGGCATCGCCGACGTCCTCGCCCCGATGATCGAGAAGCGCACCGGCATCCAGACCCGCGCCACGATCCTGGGCTACATCCAGCGCGGCGGCGTGCCCACGGCCTTCGACCGGGTGCTCGCCACCCGCCTGGGCATGGCGGTCACCGATCTCGTCGCCGACGAGGAGTGGGGGCACATGGTGGCGCTGCACGGAACCGACATCGCCCGGGTCGGTTTCGACGAGGCGCTCGCCAACCACAAGCGGGTGCCGAAGGACCGCTACGAGGAGATGCGGATCATCTTCGGCTGAGGTCACGCCGCGCGTGAGGGCCGGTTCGGCGCATGGCGGCACCGTCTAAAATCGAGCGCATGACTGCCGCCATGTCCGATGATCTGCTCGCCTACGACGAGGTGCTCGCGAAGTTCGAGCCCGTGATGGGCATGGAGGTGCACGTCGAGCTGCACACCGCCACCAAGATGTTCTGCCCGTGCCCGACCACGTTCGGGGCCGAACCCAACACGCAGGTGTGCCCGGTGTGTCTCGGCCTGCCCGGCTCGCTGCCCGTCGTCAACCAGGCGGCGGTGGAGTCCGCGATCCGCATCGGCCTGGCGCTGAACTGCTCGATCACGCCGTGGGGCCGGTTCGCGCGGAAGAACTACTTCTACCCGGACCAGCCGAAGAACTACCAGATCTCGCAGTACGACGAGCCGATCGCCACCGACGGCTACCTCGAGGTGGTCCTCGACGACGGCACCACGTGGCGCGTGGAGGTCGAGCGCGCGCACATGGAGGAGGACACCGGCAAGTCGCTGCACGTCGGTGGCGCCACGGGCCGCATCCACGGGGCGAGCCACTCGCTGCTCGACTACAACCGCGCCGGGGTGCCGCTCATCGAGATCGTCACCAAGCCGATCGTCGGCGCCGGTGAGCGCGCCCCCGAGGTCGCCCGCGCCTACGTCACCGCGCTGCGGGACCTGCTCGAGGCCCTCGACGTGTCCGACGTGCGCATGGACCAGGGTTCGATGCGCTGCGACGCCAACGTCTCCCTCAACCCGATCGGAGCGGCGGAGTTCGGCACCCGCACCGAGACGAAGAACGTCAACTCGCTCAAGTCGGTCGAGGTCGCGGTGCGGTACGAGATGCGCCGCCAGGCCGCGGTCCTGACCGCGGGCGGCACGGTGATCCAGGAGACCCGGCACTTCCAGGAGGCCGACGGCACCACCTCGCCGGGCCGGCGCAAGGAGACCGCGGAGGACTACCGCTACTTCCCGGAACCGGACCTCGAACCGATCGCCCCGAGCGCGGAGTGGATCGAGGACCTGCGCGCCACCCTGCCCGAGCTGCCGTGGCTGCGGCGCGCCCGGATCCAGGCCGAGTGGGGCATCTCCGACGAGGAGATGCGCGACCTCGTCAACGCCGGCGCCCTGGACCTGATCATCGCCACCACCGAGGCCGGCGCCCCCGCCTCCGAGTCCCGGTCCTGGTGGGTCGCCTACCTGGCCCAGCAGGCCAACACCCGCGGTGTCGAGCTCGTCGAGCTGCCGATCACCCCGGAGCAGGTCGCGCAGGTGATCGCCCTCGTCGCCGACGGCACGCTCACCAACAAGCTCGCCCGCAAGGTCGTCGACTACGTGCTCGCCGGTGAGGGCGACCCGAAGCAGATCCTCGCTGCGCACCCCGAACTCGTGGTCGTGCGCGACGACTCGCTCATCAAGTCGGAGGTGGAGAAGGCGCTGGCCGCCAACCCCGACATCGCCGACAAGATCCGCAGCGGCAAGGTCCAGGCGGCCGGCAAGATCGTCGGCGACGTGATGAAGGCCACCCGCGGCCAGGCCGATCCGGCCCTGGTCAAGGAGCTCGTGCTCGCCGCCTGCAGCTGAGTTCTTCCAGGAGAGGTTCTTCCGCGAGAGGGTGGCCTGCCGGGATGGCAGGCCACCCTCTCGTGTGTCTATTGCGAATCGCCGGCGATGTTCACCATCCACTGGATGCCGAACTTGTCGGTGCACATGCCGAACTGGTCGCCCCACGGTGCTCGCTCGAGCGGCATGGCGACGGTTCCGCCGTCGCTCAGCTTGTCCCAGTAGCCACGCAGCTCGGCCTCGTCGTCGCCGCTGAGCGAGATCGAGATGTTGTCCCCCGGGTTGTGGCTCATCTGGTTGGGGGTGTCCGCCGCCATCAGGACGAGACCGTTCGGGCTCGCCAGCATCGAATGCATGATCTTGTCCTGCTCGGACGGGTCGTCGCTCGCGTGCATCTCCGCGAACGTGCTCACGTTCAGTTCTCCGCCGAACACGGATCGGTAGAACTCCATGGCCTGGCGGGCATTGTCGCGAAAGCTGATGTACGGATTCAGGCGTGTGGTCATGCGGGCCCCTCCCTCGGGCGTGCCACTGCTTCGGACCGATCGGCGACATTGTTGCACCGTCCCGGGCCGAACGGGGAAGTGTGCCGGAAGCAATTGCAAAACAGCGGAATTCGAGCGATTCGGGCGGTCGCGGGTGCCGGGTGCCGGCGGATCCGCCGCGAAAATGCTCAGATTCGACCGAAACGTCCGTATCGTCACTGTCGTCGTGGGGAGCGGGTCGACGCTCACGGCGCACGGGCGGCCGGATTTCTCGTCGGACATCGTGGAGGATCAATGTGCACTCGGGCAATGTGGACCGGAAGCGGGCACGGCGTTCTCGTCGGCCGGAACATGGACTGGCGCGAGGAGATGGACACGAACCTGTGGTCACTTCCGCGGGGGGTCGACAGGATCGGGCACGACCGGGATTCCGACCCGATGACCTGGACGGCCCGGTACGGCAGTCTCGTGGCCGCCGTCTGGGACAACGCCACGAGCGACGGGATCAACGAGCGCGGACTGGCCGCCCATGTGCTGTGGCTCGCGGAGGCGGACTTCGGGGAACGGGACCCGGAACTGCCCGCGCTCGCGGTGTCCCTGTGGCCGCAGATCTTCCTGGACCTGTGCGGCACCGTCGACGAGTGCCTCGACCTGATGGCCGACCGGCCCTTCCAGGTGCGACCGTTGATCGAGCCGCGCTCCCAGCGTCCCGCGACCGTGCACCTGGCCCTCGAGGACGCGAGCGGTGACTCCCTGATCCTCGAGCACATCGGTGGAACCCTGCGGGTACATCACGGCCGCGCGAACACCGTCATGACGAACTCACCGCCGTACGACGAGCAGATCGAGCTCCGGAAGAGCTTCACCGGGTTCGGGGGATCCGAGCCACTGCCCGGCACCACGGAGGCGTCCGACCGCTTCGTCCGGGCAAGCTACTATCTCGACCGGCTGCCCGCCGTGGAGACGCCGGCCCGTGCATATGCGGCGCTGCTGAGCGTCATGCGCAACGTCGCGCAACCGTTCGGCGAACCCGATCCGCAACGGCCGAACATCTCGATGACGATCTGGCGCACGCTGACGGACCTGACCGAGGGACTGTACATGTTCGAATCGTCGTTCAGCCCGAACATCGTGTGGACCCGGTCGGCCGACCTGGACTTCTCGACCTGCCGCAGGCTCGACCTCGCGAAACCGGGCCTGCTGGGCAACGTGAGCGGCGCGTTCACCGACGCGGCCGAGCCGCCCTTCACGCTGTCGTGAAGGACCCGTGCCGAACGGTTCCGGCTAGTCGAAGCCGCCCCCGCCGGCGGGGAACTGGATCAGTACGACCCGATCGTCGTTCGGGCCCGGTTCGCCGCCGGCCTTGTTGACGGTGGACACCCACAGCTGCCCGTCGCCGCCCGCCGACGCGCCGCCGAGACGGCCGTAGCGGTCCTGCACCGCCGTGACGGGCGCCGCCGTCACCGCCCCTGTTCCCGGATCGATGGCGACCACCGCAACCGCCTTGCCGTCCGTCAGCGACACCGCGACCGCGTCCGCACCGGCCGCACATCCGGCCACGCCCGGACGCTCGGGCCACGTCCAGGCGGGGGACGCGCCCACTGCGCCGTCCACACCGACACGCTGCAGCCGGTCCTCGAGCGCGGTGCGGTCGGTGACCCACAGGTTCCCGGCGGGATCCCGGCACACGTCGCCGGCCGTTCCGATCCCCGAAAGGACGACCGACGGCGCCGCGGCCGCGCCCGGCGCCGGCAGGGGCATCCGCAGCAGCTTCCCGGCGAGCGACGCCGGATCGGTGGCCGCGGCCGGATTCCCGGCGTCGCCGGTGAGCACCACCAGGTCGGTGGGTGAGGTGAACTCGAGCGCGCCCGCGTTCCCGCTCGCCCCCCTCGGGATGCCGGTGAACACGGGCTTGGGGACGTCGCCCGCGGCGAGCCGCACGACGCGGTTGTCGGTCGGGGTGGTGATGTAGGCGTAGAGAAGCCGATCCTCGTCGTAGGTCGGCGACAGCGCGAGATCGAGCAGCCCGCCGTCGCCGGAACCGTCGACCGGCACGGTGGCCACCTCCACCGGTTCCGTGCGCGGCGCCACCCGCAGGATCCGGCCCGTGCGCCGCTCCGCGACGAGAGCGGAGCCGCCGTCCGGCATGGTGACCAGCCCTCCCGTGGTGTCGAGGCACGTGGCGACCACCGCGGGGTCGGGGTCCTGACACGGGCCCGGCGGTGTCGGCGGTGCGCCCGGCGTCGTGGTCGTCGTCGGAGGCTCGAGCGGTTCGAGTTCGGCGCCCGCGTCGAAGCTCGGCTCCGGTGTGAACGGCGTGGTGGCCGCGTCGTCGAACCGGGCACACGAGGTGGTCAGGGCGAGCAGCCCCACGATCGACGCGACCGTCGCTCGCCTCCGTCGCGACCCACCGACTCTCGCGCGCCCCGTCATGACCATGACGTTACCGGGGCGGCGCGCCCCGCCTCGGTTCCCGGGTCGGCCCAGCCGGGCGACCTACCCTGGTTCGGTGACCGACAAGGCGAAAGACCACGTCCCGGAGCCGACGCCGCAGGATGCCGCGGAGCCGGTGTCGAGTCCCTACGACAATCCCACGCTGGAGCTGCAGCGCCCCCGCTCGTCGATGCTCGAGTCCGATGACGACCTCGATCTCGACAACTCCGCCTTCGATCGGCGTGGCCCGGCGCCGTACGGGTACGCGGACTCCGACGTCGCGCCCACCGAGCAGATGCACCGGTACGGACCCGCGGGCGCCGTCGCGGCGCCGATCGGCGCGGAGACCGGTGCCGTGGCCGGGCCGGCGAAGGCGCGCCGCGGCACTCTGGACCTGGGGTTGCTCGTGCTGCGGCTCGTCGTCGGCGGCACGATGGTGGTGCACGGGCTGCAGAAGCTGACAGGGCTGTGGGGCGGCCCCGGCATGGACGGGTTCGAGGCGATGCTCGCCGACGCGGGCTACCAGCGTCCGGCCCTGCTCGCGGTGCTCGGTGCGGTGGGGGAGGTGGCGGCCGGAGCGCTGCTGATCCTCGGGCTGCTCACCCCGCTCGCCGCCGCCGCCGTGCTGGCGATCATGATCAACGCATGGCTGTTCCGGCAGTCCGCCGAGCCGGGACTGCAGTACTTCGCGCCGGACGGGGTCGAGTACGAGACCCTGCTCGCGGCCGCCGCCGCAGTGATCGTGCTGACCGGTCCCGGTCGGGTCGCGGTCGACGGCACCCGCGGCTGGGCGACCCGGCCGTTCGCCGGCTCGTTCGTCGCGTTGCTGCTCGGTGTCGCGGGTGGCGTCTGCCTCTGGATGTTCGGCCGCTGACGGTGCGTCCTTCGGGCGGCAGGAACAGCCCGAAGGACGCACCGGTGCCTACGGCACCCGGCGGACCGCACCCTTGTCCGCCGAGGTGGCCAACGCGGCGTAGGCGCGCAGGGCGGTGGTGACCGTGCGCTGTCGGTCGACCGGCTGCCACGGGCGCTCCGAAGCCTCCATCTTGGCGCGCCGCTCGGCGAGGACGGCGTCGTCGACGAGGACCTCGAGGGTGCGCGACGGGACATCGATGCGGATCCGGTCACCGTTCTCGAGCAGACCGACGACCCCGCCGGACGCCGCCTCGGGCGAGATGTGGCCGATCGACAGTCCCGAGGTGCCGCCGGAGAACCGGCCGTCGGTGATCAGGGCGCACTGCTTGCCCAGGCCCGCGCCCTTCAGGAACGCGGTGGGATGCAGCATCTCCTGCATGCCCGGCCCGCCCGCGGGCCCCTCGTAGCGGACCACGACGACGTCGCCGGGCTGCACCTTCTTGCCGAGGATCACCGACACGGCCTCCTCCTGCGACTCGACGACCAGCGCCGGGCCCTCGAAGGTGAACAGGTCCTCGTCGATGCCGGCGGTCTTGAGGATCGCGCCGTCGGGGGCGAGGTTGCCGCGCAGGACGACCAGTCCGCCCTCGACGGTGTAGGCGTGCTCGACGTCCCGGATGCAGCCGCCCGCTGCGTCGGTGTCCAGCGACGACCAGCGGTTGGCGGTGGAGAACGGCTCGATGGTGCGGACACCGCCGGGGGCCGCGTGGAACAGCTCGATCGCCTCGTCGGACGCCTTGCCGGAGCGCACGTCCCACGTGTCGAGCCACTCGTCGAAGCTCGTCGTGTGGACCGTGGTCACGTCCGTCTCGAGCAGCCCGGCGCGGCGCAGCTCGCCGAGGATTGCGGGGATGCCGCCGGCCCGGTGGACGTCTTCCATGTGGTAGTCGGAGTTGGGGGAGACCTTCGCCAGGCACGGCACCTTGCGGCTGATGGCGTCGATCGTGGTGAGGTCGAAGTCGATCTCGCCCTCCTGGGCCGCGGCAAGCGTGTGCAGCACGGTGTTGGTCGAGCCGCCCATCGCGACGTCGAGCGCCATGGCGTTGCGGAACGCGGCGGGGGAGGCGACGTTGCGCGGCAGGACCGACTCGTCCTCGTCCCGGTACCAGCGCAGCGCCGCCTCGACAACCGTGGTGCCGGCCCGCTCGAACAGCGCCCGGCGTGCCGCGTGGGTGGCCAGCGTCGAACCGTTGCCGGGCAGTGCCAGTCCGAGCGCCTCGGTCAGGCAGTTCATGGAGTTCGCGGTGAACATGCCCGAGCACGACCCGCACGTGGGGCAGGCGCTGCGCTCGACCTCGTCGAGGCCGTCGTCGGTGACGGCGTCGTTGGCCGACGCCGAGATCGCGGTGATCAGGTCGGTGGGGGCCTGCGCGACACCGCCGACGACCACCGCCTTGCCGGCCTCCATCGGGCCGCCCGAGACGAACACCGTCGGGATGTTCAGGCGCATCGCGGCATTGAGCATGCCGGGGGTGATCTTGTCGCAGTTGGAGATACACACGAGTGCGTCGGCGGTGTGCGCATTGACCATGTACTCCACCGAGTCGGCGATGATCTCGCGGCTGGGCAGCGAGTACAGCATTCCGCCGTGGCCCATGGCGATCCCGTCGTCGACGGCGATGGTGTGGAACTCGCGCGGCACACCGCCGGCGGCCCGCACCGCCCCGGCGACGATCTCGCCGACGTCCTTGAGGTGGACGTGACCGGGCACGAACTGCGTGTAGGAGTTCGCGATCGCGACGATCGGCTTGCCGAAGTCGGAGTCGGTCATGCCGGTGGCGCGCCACAGGGCGCGGGCCCCGGCGGCGTTGCGTCCGGCGGTGGTGGTGCGTGACCTCAACGGGGGCATCGGGTTCCTCGGGGGCTAGTGCTGCTTCGGGGCTGGGGCTGCTTCGGTGCTACGTGCTGCGCGGGCGCGGCAACGCCGGGGACCGGGCGCCGCCGGGCGGGACAGGAGCGGGCCTGGGCGCCTTCGAATTTACTCGTGTGCTATTTCGACTCGACGTCCGCGTCCGGCTCGGTGTCCGCGGCCTGCTCCCGTGCCTCCGCGTCGCGCGCGGCCGCGTACGGGTCGGTGATGCGACCGCCGCTGCCGGTGGCGAGCTGGGGGAGACGGCCGAACGTGACGACCGGCAGGGGTACCTCGGTGCCGTCGGTGCGGCGGGCGCGCGCCCAGCCCCGCTTGGGGAATCGCAGGCCGTCGAGTTCGTCCCAGGCGAGGGTCCGGGTCGAGAACGCGGACCGGGCGGTGAGGCCCTCGGGCCCGACGACGGTGCGCACCCGCAGCACCCACGCGCCGACGAGGAACGGAATCACCACCATCCAGCCGAACGCGGCGGGCCAGGCCAGGGCCGGGGAGGCCACTCCGAGCAGCACGAACCCACACGCGAGCAGCGCGAGCCGGGAAATCTGGATGACCTGCGGCTGCTGTTCGGCGGTATGGGATGATGGGCGTGGTGGCACGGGCTGCTGTGGAGATGACACCGCACCATCTTCCCATTGCAGCCGAGGCATCTCACATTCTGGGACAGGTGACCGAACCAAGTTGACTGTCGGACGTTCGCGCGCCTACCGTCGAGCGCGTGAATCAGAATGGGTTGCTCGTAATCGGCCGGCGCGTCGTCGCCTGAGCCGCTTCTCGCAACTCGCCCACGACGCGCCACCCTCGTACAGCAGATGCTGCTGACGGGGGTTTTTTGTTGCCCGGAGCCAGAACCAGAGGAATCGCAGTGAGCGCACCAACCGCAAGGCCTCAACCTTCGCCGCGCAAGCCCGGGGCCGCAGCCCCGTCGCCCGCGGCCGCGGCCACCCAGTCCGGTAACCGGCGTCAGGTCGCCCCCGAGCGGGTCACCGGCGCACAGTCGGTGGTCCGGGCTCTCGAGGAGCTCGAAGTCGACACGGTATTCGGCATCCCGGGCGGTGCGATCCTCCCCGTCTACGACCCGCTGTTCGACTCGCGGAAGGTCCGGCACGTGCTGGTCCGCCACGAGCAGGGTGCCGGCCACGCCGCGACCGGATACGCCCAGGCCTCGGGCAAGGTCGGCGTGTGCATGGCCACCTCCGGTCCCGGCGCCACCAACCTCGTCACCCCGCTCGCCGACGCGCAGATGGACTCCGTCCCCGTCGTGGCGATCACGGGCCAGGTCGGCCGCGGTCTGATCGGCACCGACGCCTTCCAGGAGGCGGACATCTCGGGCATCACCATGCCGATCACCAAGCACAACTTCCTCGTGACCGACGGCGCCGAGATCCCCCGCGTCCTCGCCGAGGCGTTCTACCTGGCCGCGTCCGGCCGTCCCGGCGCGGTGCTCGTGGACATCCCGAAGGACATCCTGCAGGCCCAGACCACCTTCAGCTGGCCGCCGGAGATGCACCTGCCCGGCTACCGTCCCGTCACCAAGCCGCACGGCAAGCAGGTTCGTGAAGCCGCCCGCCTGATCGCCGAGGCGAAGTCGCCGGTGCTGTACATCGGCGGCGGTGTCATCAAGGCCGAGGCCTCTCCGGAGCTGCTCGAGCTGGCCGAGCTCACCGGCATCCCGGTCGTGACGACGCTCATGGCGCGCGGTGCGTTCCCCGACACCCACCGGCTCAACTGCGGCATGCCCGGCATGCACGGCACCGTCGCGGCGGTCGCCGCCCTGCAGAAGTCCGATCTGCTGATCACGCTCGGCGCGCGGTTCGACGACCGCGTCACCGGTCAGCTCGACTCGTTCGCGCCCGGCGCGAAGGTCATCCACGCGGACATCGACCCGGCCGAGATCGGCAAGAACCGGCACGCCGACGTGCCGATCGTGGGTGACTGCAAGGAGGTGATCGTCGAGCTGATCGAGGCGATCCGTGCGGATCTCGCGACAGGCACCACACTCGAGTACGCCCAGTGGTGGGAGTACCTCGACGGGATCCGCCGCACGTACCCGCTCAGCTACGACCGGCCCGCCGACGGCATGCTCTCGCCGGAGTTCGTGATCCAGAAGGTCGGCAAGCTCGCCGGACCGGACGCGATCTACTGCGCCGGCGTCGGCCAGCACCAGATGTGGGCCGCACAGTTCATCGACTACGAGAAGCCACGCACCTGGCTCAACTCCGGCGGCCTGGGCACCATGGGCTACGCCGTTCCGGCGGCCATGGGCGCCAAGATGGGCGTGCCCGACGCCGAGGTGTGGGCCATCGACGGCGACGGCTGCTTCCAGATGACCAACCAGGAACTGGCGACCTGCGCGGTGGAGGGTGTGCCGATCAAGGTCGCGCTCATCAACAACGGCAACCTCGGCATGGTGCGGCAGTGGCAGACGCTGTTCTACGAGGAGCGGTACTCGAACACGGACCTGGCCACCCACACCCTCCGCATCCCCGACTTCGTGAAGCTGGCCGAGGCTCTCGGTTGCGTCGGCATCCGCGTCGAGCGCGAGGAGGAGGTCGAGGACGCGATCCGCCAGGCGCAGTCGATCAACGACCGTCCGGTGGTCATCGACTTCATCGTCGGCAAGGACGCCCAGGTGTGGCCGATGGTCGCCGCGGGCACCGGCAACGACGAGATCATGGCGGCGCGGGGCATCCGTCCGCTGTTCGACGAGGACGAGGCGGCCGCCGAACCGGCCGTCATCCACGAGGCACTCGAGCACGAGAAGCACCCGGACCAGCGCGGCGCCGCAGCAGCAGGAGAGGATCGTCAGTGAGCACCAGTCACACCCTCAGCGTTCTCGTCGAGGACAAGCCGGGCGTGCTGGCCCGCGTGGCGAGCCTGTTCTCCCGCCGCGGGTTCAACATCGAATCCCTCGCGGTGGGCGGCACCGAGATCCCCGAGATCTCCCGGATGACGATCGTCGTCACCGTCGACGAATTCCCGCTCGAGCAGGTGACCAAGCAGCTCAACAAGCTCGTCAACGTCATCAAGATCGTCGAGCAGGAAGAGGAGGCCTCGGTCGCCCGCGAGCTGCTGCTGATCAAGGTGCGGGCCGACGCGAGCGTGCGGACGCAGGTCATCGAGACGGTGAATCTGTTCCGCGCCAAGGTGATCGACGTCTCGCCCGAGTCGCTCACGATCGAGGCAACCGGTACCCGGTCCAAGCTCGACGCCCTGCTGCGGATGCTCGAGCCCTACGGCATCCGCGAGATCGTGCAGTCCGGGGTCGTCGCGGTCGGACGCGGTCCGAAGTCGATCACGGCCACCCGTTAGCCTGAACACACCCTTATTTGCTGAGAGAGGTAACAACTGTGGCAGTCGAGATGTTCTACGACGACGACGCCGATCTGTCGATCATCCAGGGCCGCAAGGTCGCGGTGATCGGCTACGGCAGCCAGGGGCACGCGCACTCGCTGAGCCTGCGCGACTCCGGTGTCGAGGTGCGCATCGGTCTGAAGGAAGGCTCGAAGTCGCGGGCCAAGGCGGAGGAGGCGGGCCTGGCGGTCGGCACCCCGGCCGAGGTCTCCGAGTGGGCCGACGTCATCATGCTGCTGGCGCCCGACACCGCGCAGGCGTCGATCTTCAAGGAGGACATCGCGCCGAACCTGAAGGACGGCGACGCGCTGTTCTTCGGCCACGGCCTGAACATCCACTTCGGGCTCATCGAGGCACCGGAGTTCGTCACCGTCGCGATGGTCGCCCCGAAGGGCCCCGGCCATCTCGTGCGTCGCCAGTTCGTCGACGGCAAGGGCGTCCCCGCTCTCATCGCCGTCCACCAGGATCCCAAGGGGGAGGGCCAGGCGCTGGCGCTGTCCTACGCCAAGGGCATCGGCGGCACCCGGGCCGGCGTCATCAAGACCACCTTCAAGGAAGAGACCGAGACCGACCTGTTCGGTGAGCAGGCCGTCCTCTGCGGCGGCACCGAGGAACTGGTCAAGACCGGTTTCGACGTGATGGTCGAGGCCGGCTACGCCCCGGAGATGGCGTACTTCGAGGTGCTGCACGAGCTCAAGCTCATCGTCGACCTCATGTACGAGGGCGGCATCGCGCGCATGAACTACTCGGTGTCCGACACCGCCGAGTTCGGTGGCTACCTCTCCGGACCGCGCGTCATCGACGCCGGCACGAAGGAGCGCATGAAGGAGATCCTGAAGGACATCCAGGACGGCACCTTCGTCAAGCGTCTCGTCGCCAACGTCGAGGGCGGCAACAAGGAGCTCGAGTCGCTGCGCAAGAAGAACGCCGAGCACGGCATCGAGGTCGTCGGCAAGCAGCTGCGCGACCTGATGAGCTGGGTGGACCGCCCGATCACCGAGACCGCCTGATCGGATCCCGCCGCTTCGACGGCCCGGCACCGCTGCGGTGCCGGGCCGTCGGCGTTCCAGGGTGGATAATGCGCTGATGTCCTGGGGTCTGGGAAAGCTGCCGGGGGTCGTCACGGCCCGCACCTACCGCCGGGAGTGGCTGCGCCCCGACATCACCGCCGGCCTGGCACTCACCGCACTGCTCATCCCCGCGGGCATGGGCTACGCGACGGCCGCCGGGTTGCCCGCCTACGCGGGCCTGTACGCCACGATCGTCCCGTTGCTGGTGTACGCGCTGGTGGGTCCGTCGAAAGTGCTTGTGCTCGGGCCCGATTCGTCCCTCGCCCCGCTCATCGCCGCGGCGGTGCTCCCGCTCGCCGCGACGGGCGACCCGCAGGAGGCGCTCGCGCTCGCGGGGGTCCTGGCCCTGCTCGTGGGCGTGATCCTCGTCGTCGCCGGCCTCCTGCGCCTCGGCTTCGTCACCGAACTGCTGTCCAAGCCCATCAGGCTCGGCTACCTCAACGGCATCGCGCTCGTCGTCGTGGTCGGTCAGCTCCCGAAGCTGCTCGGCTTCTCGATCGACGAACCGGGCCTGCTCCAGGACACCGCCGCGATCGTCCGAGCGGTGGCCGCCGGCGACGTCGACCTCGTCGCGGCAACCGTCGGTGTGGCGTCCCTGGCGGTCATCGTGGCGTTCCGGCTCCTGCGGGCGCGCATCCCGGGTGTCCTGGTTGCCGTGGTCGGGGCGTGCGTGGTGTCCGCACTGCTCGGCCTCACCGACGAGATCGCCATGGTCGGGGCGCTGCCGTCGGGGCTGCCGACGCCCGATGTGGCAGCGGTGAGCTGGGATGACGTGCTCGCACTGCTCGGGCCGGCCGCCGGCATCGCGCTCATCGCGTTCGCCGACACCGGTGTGCTCTCGCGCACCTTCGCCGCCCGTCGCGGCGACGACGTGGACGGCAGCACCGAGATGAAGGCCATCGGCGCCGCCAACGTCGCGACCGGGCTGTTCAGCGGTTTCCCCATCTCGGCGAGCTCGTCGCGCACGCCCGTCGCCGAACAGAACGGTGCCCGCACCCAGCTCGTCGGGGTGGTCGGCGCCGTCGCCGTGCTGCTGTTCGTGCTTCTCGCGCCCGGCGTGACCGCCTATCTGCCCGAGGCGACGCTCGCCGCGGTCGTCCTCGTCGCCGCCTCGGCGCTCATCGACGTGCGCGGCGTGATCCGCATGTGGCGGATGAGCCGGATCGAGGCCGGCCTCGCGGCGGCGGCCTTCCTCGGAGTGGCGCTCGTCGGGGTGCTCGAGGGGATTCTCGTCGCGATCGGGCTCTCCTTCGTCGCCGTCGTGGGGCACGCATGGTCGCCGTACCGCACCGAACTCGTCGAGCTCACCCGTGTCGCGGGTTTCCACGACATCAACCGCCACCCCGAGGGCCACCGCATCCCGGGCCTGCTGCTGGTGCGGTTCGACGCCCCGCTGTTCTTCGCCAACGGCTCGATCTTCGACGACTACGTCCGCTCGCTGGTCGCGGAGTCGCCCGAACCGGTCGAGTGGGTCGTGATCGCCGCGGAACCGATCACCGGCCTCGACACCACCGCCGTCGACGAACTCGTCGACCTGGATCGGTACTTGGCGGGCAAGGGCATCCACCTGGCCTTCGCCGCGATGAAGGGTCCGATCAAGGACCGGCTGGTGCGGTTCGGGCTGGGAGATCGGTTCACCCGCGACCGCTTCTATCCGACGGTCCGCACCGCCGTCGTCGCGTTCCGGCACCGGCGATCCGCCGCGGGTTCCGGTCCCGCATAGCCGCGGCACGGCGTTTCGCCCTCGCGGTCCCTCGCCGCGCGACGCCGCTGGTGCGGCGTCCCGACGAAACGGCGCCCGTGCGAACGGATCTCGTCGGTGGAGAGCGAGGGACGCTCCCCCGGGCAGGGGTTCGCCGCGCCGCACGGGCCACCCGGACGGTCCCGCCCCGGACCCGGAACGGCGGCTCGCGCCGGGGCGGCGGCACCTGGTCCCGGATCGGGCCGGATGACCTTCCCCCGCGCGGATTCGCCGTCGTTCGGGCCCGAACGGACCGCGGCCGGGGCGTTGCCGCCGTGGGTCGTTTCGTACCAGTAGGCAACCCATCCCGGGGCCGTGGCCCCGGGACAACGGCCCGGGCACTAAACTGAGCCCGGTCACGGCCGCATTCGCGCACCTCGGGGTGCGGCGCCGTCGACGACCCGTCAGACAAACCAACCACAGGGGAGTTCGCACGTGAGCCAGAATGGCCGTCCCGTTGTCCTGATCGCCGACAAGCTGGCGCAGTCGACCGTCGATGCGCTCGGTGACGGCGTCGAGGTGCGCTGGGTCGACGGTCCGGACCGTCCCGCGCTGCTCGCGGCGGTGCCCGAGGCGGACGCCCTGCTGGTCCGTTCGGCGACCACGGTCGACGCCGAGGTCCTCGCCGCCGCCACGAAGCTGAAGATCGTCGGCCGCGCCGGCGTCGGCCTCGACAACGTCGACATCCCGGCCGCCACCGAGCGCGGTGTGATGGTCGTCAACGCCCCGACGTCCAACATCCATTCGGCCGCCGAGCACGCCGTGGCGCTGCTGATGGCCACGGCCCGGCAGATCCCCGCCGCCGACCGCACCCTGCGTGAGCGCACCTGGAAGCGGTCGAGCTTCAACGGCACCGAGATCCTGGGCAAGACCGTCGGCGTCGTCGGTCTGGGCCGGATCGGACAGCTGTTCGCGCAGCGCCTCGCCGCCTTCGAGACCCATGTCATCGCCTACGACCCCTACCTGCCGCCGGCCCGCGCCGCCCAGCTCGGGATCGAACTGGTCGACATCGACGAGCTGATCGAGCGCGCCGACTTCATCTCCGTGCACCTGCCCAAGACCAAGGAGACGGCCGGTCTGATCAACGCCGAGCGCCTCGCGCGGGCCAAGGACGGCGTCATCATCGTCAACGCCGCCCGCGGCGGCCTCATCGACGAGGACGCCCTCCACGACGCCCTCGTCTCCGGCAAGGTCCGCGCCGCCGGCCTCGACGTGTTCCACTCCGAGCCCTGCACGGACTCGAGGCTGTTCGAGCTCGACAACACCGTCGTCACCCCGCACCTCGGCGCCTCCACGACCGAGGCCCAGGACCGCGCCGGCACCGACGTCGCCAAGAGCGTGTTGCTGGCCCTGGCGGGCGAGTTCGTCCCGGACGCGGTGAACGTCTCCGGTGGCCCGGTCGGCGAGGAGGTCGCCCCGTGGCTCGAGCTCGTGCGCAAACTCGGCCTGATCGCCGGCACCCTGTCGCCGGAGGCGGTGCAGAACGTGCAGGTCGTCGCCAGTGGTGAACTCTCCGCCGAGAACGTCGAGATCCTCGGCCTCGCGGCGCTGCGCGGCCTGTTCTCCGCCAGCAGCGACGAGCCGGTCACCTTCGTCAACGCCCCTGCTCTCGCCGAGCAGCGCGGCGTGAGTGTCGAGGTCGACAAGCACAGCGAAGCCTCCACGCACCGCAGCGCGGTGGAGGTCCGGGCCGTGGCCGCCGACGGTCTCGTCACCACTGTCACCGGTGCGCTGACCGGCCTGCAGCAGATCGAGAAGATCGTCAACATCAACGGCCGCAGCTTCGACCTGCGCGCCGAGGGCCACAACCTCGTCGTCCACTACGAGGATCGCCCCGGCGTGCTCGGTGTCCTCGGCACGGTCCTCGGCAACGCCGGGATCGACATCCAGGCGGCGGCACTGAGCCAGGACGTCGAGGGCCCCGGCGCCACGGTGATCCTGCGGGTCGACCGGGTCGTCGGCGACGCCGAGGTCGCGCAGATCGTGGAGCAGCTCGACGCCCGCGTCGCGCAGGTCGACCTGTCCTGAACCACCCGCTGTACCCGATGGCCGCGATCGTCGAGCACGGTCGCGGCCGTCGTCGCGAAGAGGAAGAGAGTGTGTCCCCATGAAGCTTGCGGTCATCCCCGGTGACGGCATCGGTGTCGAGGTCACGGCCGAGGCCCTCAAGGTGCTCGGGACGCTGGTTCCCGATCTCGAGACCACCGAGTACGACCTCGGTGCCCGGCGGTACAACGCCACCGGGGAACTGCTCCCGGACGCCGACCTGGCGGCGATCCGCGCGCACGATGCGATCCTGCTCGGCGCCATCGGCGACCCGTCCGTCACCCCGGGCGTGCTCGAGCGGGGCCTGCTGCTGAACATGCGGTTCGCGCTCGATCACCACGTGAACCTGCGGCCGTCGCGGCTGTACCCGGGGGTGAAGTCCCCGCTCGCGGCGCAGCCGGAGATGGACTTCGTCGTGGTGCGGGAGGGCACCGAGGGCCCCTACACCGGCAACGGCGGCGCCATCCGCGTCGGCACCCCCCACGAGATCGCCACCGAGGTCTCGGTCAACACCTGGTTCGGTGCCGAGCGCGTCGTGCGGTACGCCTTCGAGCTCGCGCAGAGCCGGCGCAAGCACCTCACCCTGATCCACAAGACCAACGTGCTCTCCAACGCCGGTGCCATCTGGACGCGCGCGGTCGAGACGGTGGGCGCGGCGTACCCGGAGGTCGAGACGGCCTACTGCCACATCGACGCCGCCACCATCTACATGGTCGACGACCCGGGCCGGTTCGACGTGATCGTGACCGACAACCTGTTCGGCGACATCATCACCGATCTCGCCGGTGCGGTCACCGGGGGGATCGGCCTGGCGGCCAGCGGCAACATCGATGCCTCCGGCACCAACCCGTCGATGTTCGAGCCGGTCCACGGCAGCGCCCCGGACATCGCGGGCAAGGGCATCGCCGACCCGACCGCGGCGATCCTGTCGGTCGCCCTGCTGCTGCGCCACCTCGGCCGGGCGGACGAGGCGGCCCGGGTCGAGCGTGCGGTCGAGGCGGACCTCGCCGCCCGCGGCACGGGTCCGATCGTGACCACCGAGGTCGGCGACCGCATCGCGGCCGCCGTCTGATCAGGTCCCGGTGCGGCCTCCCGGCGTCCGGGAGGCCGCACCGGCTCATTTGCGGGGGACCAGGGGCACCGCGGCGGCCGGGATCAGCGCGGCGAGCGCGAACGCCGCGGGAAAGCCGGCCAGTGCGATGAGCCCGCCGAACGCGGGACCCACGCACGCCGCGGCGACGAACTGGCCGGTGTTCTGGATGCCCAGCGCGCGGCCACCCCAGAACGGTCCCGCGATCTCGGCGACGGCGGTGAAGGCCAGGCCGTTCGGGGCCACCGTCGTCACCGATGCCACGATCAGGAGCGCGACGGCGACGGCCGAGTCGGTGAGCGAGGCGGCCGCGAGCGCTGCCATGGACAGCACCACCGAGAGCGCCACGACCCGCAGCGGCCGCAGGCGGCTGCCGACCCGGTCGGACCACCCGCCGGCGGCGACGCGACCCAGCGCACCGAGGAACTGCGCGGCGGTGATGACCAGGCCCGCGGCGGACTCGGTCCAGCCGCGCTCGGAGATCAGCCACACCAGCGCATAGGTCCACACCACGTACTGGGGCACCACCAGCAGGACCGACGCGGCGTGGATCCGTTGCAGCGACCGCCCGGCGCGGTAGGGGTTGTCGAGCAGGCCGAGTTCGGCGGCCCGGCCGCGTTCCGGCCGCGGTGGGTCGACGATGCCGATCGCGCACGCTACCGCGGCGACGGCACACACCGCGGCGGAGAAGGTCAGGGCCGAGCCGATTCCGTGGTCGCGCGCGAGCGGAGGAATGGTCAACGCGGCGACAGCGACGCCGAGCGGCAGCGACATCTGCCGGATCCCCATGGCGAGACCGCGCTGCTGCGGTGGGAACCAGCCGACGACGACGCGGCCGCTCGCGGCGTTGGCGCTCGCCGCGGCGGCACCGCCGAGGGCGAGCATGAGCGCGAGCATCGGCAGGCTCCCGCTGGCGGCGGCTGCGGCCGTGGCCGCCGCGGCCAGCGCGAGTCCTGCGGCCAGGACCCGCCGCTCGCCGTACCGGTCGGCCAGGGCGCCCCACGCGACGAGACTGAACACGACCCCGAATATCGGCGCGGCCGAGAGTGTTCCGGCCTGGGCGAGCGTGAGACCGCGGTCCTCGTGGAGCGCGGGGATGAGGAAGGCGGCGCCGTTGACGAGGACCGCCTGGGCCGCCTGCGCGAACACGCCGAGCGCCAGGATGACCCAGCGCCGCGCGCCGATGTCCCGAACCGTCATGTCATCTCACTATCTGAAACAAACTTCCCGTATTGTGAACTTCTCGGTGGCAGCCTATACCTGCGCCCCGTGGTCCGCAGGGCCGCCTGGGGCGACACGGATAGACTCCCCGGCATGCGCCTTGGTCGAATTGCCAGCCCGGACGGTGTCGCCTTCGTCAGCATCGAGGGGGAGGGGGACGCCGCGACGGCGAAGGAGATCGCCGAACATCCCTTCGGCACCCCGACCTTCACCGGCCGCAGCTGGCCGCTCGCCGACGTCCGGCTGCTCGCGCCGATCCTGGCGAGCAAGGTGGTCTGCGTCGGCCGCAACTACGCCGCCCACGCGGCCGAGTCCGGGAACGAGGTTCCGGACGAGCCGGTGATCTTCCTCAAGCCGAACACCTCCATCGTCGGCCCGGGGGCGCCGATCGTGCTCCCGCCGAGCAGCGGACTCGTCCACCACGAGGCGGAGCTCGCCGTCGTCATCGGCCGTCCCTGCAAGGACGTTCCGGCCGCGAAGGCCCTCGACGTCGTCCTCGGCTACACCGTCGCCAACGACGTCTCCGCGCGCGACCATCAGCAGCAGGACGGACAGTGGACGCGGGCCAAGGGGCACGACACGTTCTGCCCCCTCGGTCCGTGGATCGAGACGAACATCGATCCCACGGATCTCGAGATCTCCGCGCTGGTCGACGGGCAGACGCGCCAGCGCAGCCGAACGTCGTTGATGGTGCACGACATTCCGAAGCTGATCGAGTGGATCTCGGCGGTGATGACGCTGCTGCCGGGCGACGTGATCCTCACCGGGACCCCGGAGGGGGTCGGGCCGATCGTCGACGGCAACACCGTCTCGATCACCGTCGAGGGCATCGGCACGCTGACGAATCCGGTGACCGCCAAGCGCAGGTAGCAGGCGGACCGCGGCTTCGCGGCCGGCGCGCCCGGGACTAGCCTGGAGGGGACTTTTCGATCCCTCGACCCGAGTGAGCCATGACCAACAGCGAAGTACGCGTTCGTTTCTGTCCGTCCCCGACCGGAACCCCGCACGTGGGCCTCGTGCGCACCGCCCTGTTCAACTGGGCTTTCGCCCGTCACCACGGCGGCACCTTCGTGTTCCGCATCGAGGACACCGACGCCGCCCGCGACACCGAGGAGTCGTACCAGGCGATCCTCGACGCGCTCCGGTGGCTCGGCCTCGACTGGGACGAGGGCCCCGAGGTGGGCGGCCCGTACGAGCCGTACCGGCAGTCGCAGCGCCGCGACCTGCATCTCGACGTCGTCGCCAGGCTGCTCGAGGCGGGCGAGGCCTACGAGTCGTTCTCCACGCCCGAGGAGGTCGAGGCGCGCCACCGCGCGGCCGGCCGCGATCCGAAGCTCGGCTACGACAACCACGACCGCGATCTGACTGCGGAGCAGCGGCAGACGTACCGCGACGAGGGGCGCAAGCCCGTGGTGCGGCTGCGCATGCCCGATCACGACCTGACGTGGAACGACCTGGTGCGCGGCGAGACCACGTTCAAGGCCGGCACCGTGCCCGACTTCGCCCTCACCCGCGGCAACGGCATCCCGCTCTACACGCTCGTCAACCCCGTCGACGATGCCCTGATGCGGATCACCCACGTGCTGCGCGGCGAGGATCTCCTCTCGTCGACTCCGCGCCAGCTCGCGCTCTACGAGGCGCTGCAGCGCATCGACGTGACCGATTTCACGCCCGAGTTCGGCCACCTGCCGTTCGTGATGGGGCAGGGCAACAAGAAGCTCTCCAAGCGCGACCCCGAGTCCAACCTGTTCATCCACCGCGACCGCGGCTTCATTGCCGAGGGACTGCTCAACTACCTCGCGCTCCTCGGCTGGGGCCTGGCCGACGACCGTGACGTCTTCTCGCTCGACGAGATGGTCGCCGCCTTCGACATCGCCAAGGTCAACTCGAACCCGGCCCGGTTCGACCAGAAGAAGGCCGACGCCATCAACGCCGAGCACATCCGCATGCTCGAGCCGGCCGACTTCGCCGATCGGCTGAAGTCGTTCCTGGTGGAGCACGGGCACCTCACCGGTGACGTCGACGACGCCCGGTTCGCGGAGGCGGCCGAGCTGGTCCAGACCCGCATCGTGGTGCTCTCGGACGCGTGGGACCTGCTGAAGTTCCTGTACGTGGACGAGGCCGACTTCACGCTCGACGAGGCGGCCGCGGCCAAGAACCTCGGCCCCGACGCCGCGCCCGTGCTGGACGCGACGATCGCCGCGGCCGACGGTGTCGCCGAGTGGAGCGCGGCGGCCCTCGAAGAGGCCCTCAAGGCCGCGCTGATCGACGACCTCGGCCTCAAGCCCCGCAAGGCCTTCGCGCCGGTGCGCGTGGCGCTCACGGGCTCGCATATCAGCCCGCCGCTGTACGAGTCGATGGAACTGCTCGGCCGGGACCTCTCGCTCACCCGGCTGCGTGCCGCCCGGGCCCGCATCGCCTGAGCAGTGCCGGGCCGGCCGCGCGGCTCCTCCCGCGGTCGGCCCGGCGTCGCGCAGGTTGTGGATTTACCCTCCCTGACCTGGCGATTTGTTATTGGGGGCACCCATGGTGCTAACCTTCTTCTCGGTTCGGAACGGAGGCCGCAGCGCCGCGAGGCAGGTCTTCGGAACAAGCCATTGGGGTATGGTGTAATTGGCAACACAGCTGATTCTGGTTCAGCCATTCTAGGTTCGAGTCCTGGTACCCCAGCGTCTGCCCGGTGATTTTGTCACCGAGCCTCGGCCGGTTAAGCTGGCTGAGCTTCCCGCCGCAGGGTGGGAGGAGCAACAGAGAAGAAAGTTCCTGGCCCCGTCGTCTAGCGGCCTAGGACGCCGCCCTCTCAAGGCGGTAGCGCGGGTTCAAATCCCGTCGGGGCTACCACGGACGGCCCTTCGATCGCGAGTTCGAAGGGCGTTCTTCTCTGAGCAGTGAAAGTTCCTGGCCCCGTCGTCTAGCGGCCTAGGACGCCGCCCTCTCAAGGCGGTAGCGCGGGTTCAAATCCCGTCGGGGCTACCACGCGAAGGTCCCTCCGATCCACCGATCGGCGGGACCTTCGCTGTGTGTGCTCGTCATCCGCTCTTGCGCCGGAAATTGCGGCGGTGGTCGGCGCTGCCGTGCGGCGCCTGCGCCTTGGCCCTCCCGTCGAGATGGTCCGTGCCGCGGCGGGCGTGTTGATTCTTGCGTTCGAGGGCTGCGCGGAACTGCTCCGCGATCCGCTCCCCGTTCGGGTCGTTCATCGCTGTCTCCCTTCCCGCACCCCGGTACTCGATCCGGGACATCGGGAATCTAACCCGGCAACCCTGCGTCTGTCGCCCGGTTTTCCAGCGATTCGAACAGGTACGGCGCGGTGCTGCCGCCGATCGGCGTCGCCGGCAGCCCGAGCTTGCGGTGGTCCCAGGACCGGGTCCGTTCCGCGACGACGCGCACCGCGACGCGCTTGTGCATCATCTGCTCGACCGCGGGGCGCAGCTCCGCGGTGTAGGGGCCGGTGTAGCGTTCCCACACGCTGCGGCACACCTCGAACAGCACGTCCCGGTCCTCGACCACCTCGGCGTGCCCCTCCAGCGAGACGCCGCGCAAGGTGTCGTACGTGTGGCCGTCCTCGACCAGGACGCTGATCCGGTTGTCGCGCCGCAGATTGACCGCCTTCTGCGACTTGAGCTTCGTCTCGAACCAGATCTCGCCGTCGAGCACCGCGTACCACATCGCGACGAGGTGCGGGAGGCCGCCGGGGCCGATCGTCGCCATCGTCGCGACGCGGCTGCGTTCGAGAAAGTCGCCGATCTCGGCGTCGGCCATTGTGATCTGTGTGCGCTGGTTGGTTCCCATCCGTGCACTGTCGCACAGGAACCGGCGGGTGGACGGACTACTGCAGCCGCTTCTGCAGCGCGTCGGCGGCCGCCAGCAGGTCCGCGGCCCAGCGCGCCCCGGGCCGGCGGCCCATGCGGTCGACGGGTCCCGAGACGGAGATCGCGGCGACGACGGCCCCGGACGCATCGCGCACGGGAGCGGCCACCGAGGCGACACCGGGCTCGCGTTCGGCGACGCTCTGCGCCCAGCCCCGGCGACGAACCTCGGCAAGCACCCGCTCGCCGAATGCGGCCTCCGGCAGGATGGCCCGCTGTGTCGCGGCGTCGGCCCACGCGAGCAGGACCCTGGCTCCGGACCCGGCGGTCATCGGCAGCCGGGCCCCCACGAGGACGGTGTCGCGCAGGCCCGTCGGGGGTTCGAGGGCGGCGACGCACACCCGGTGCGTGCCCTCCCGCCGGTACAACTGCACGCTCTCGCCGGTGATCTCGCGCAGGCGCGGCAGCACGAGCGAGGCAGCGTCGACGAGTGCGTCGCCCGCGCCCGCGGACAGTTCGGCCAGACCGGGACCCGGCCGCCACTGGCCGTCGCCGTCGCGGGCGAGCAGCCGATGCACTTCGAGCCCGACCGCGAGCCGGTGGGCGGTGGCGCGGGGAAGTCCGGTGCGGGCGCACAGTTCGGTGAGAGTGCAGGGCTGCTCCGCCACTGCCTGGAGGACGGCCATGGCTTTGTCCAGCACTCCGATCCCGCTATGCTGTCTCATAGGTCGATACCTCCGTCTCGCATAATGGGAAGCATAGCCCACGCGGAACCGGGCGGGGACGACAGCATTCGCGGCCCGGGACAGCCCGAGAACGGGATCCGCGTTCGTCACGTACGACAGGTGGAGAAGATGGCTGGAAAGACTCTGGCGGAGAAGGTGTGGGACCAGCACGTGGTCGTGCGCGGCACGGGAGAGGGCGCGGCCCGACAGCCGGACCTGATCTACATCGATCTGCATCTCGTGCACGAGGTCACGAGCCCGCAGGCGTTCGACGGTCTGCGGTTGGCGGATCGGCCCGTGCGGCGACCGGACCTCACCATCGCGACCGAGGACCACAACGTGCCCACGGTCGACATCGACAAGCCCATCGCCGACCCCGTCTCGCGCACCCAGGTCGAGACGCTGCGCCGCAACTGCGAGGAGTTCGGCATCCGGCTGCATCCGATGGGTGACGTCGAACAGGGCATCGTCCACGTCGTCGGACCGCAGCTCGGCCTGACGCAGCCGGGCATGACGGTGGTGTGCGGCGACAGCCACACCTCCACCCACGGTGCCTTCGGCGCCCTGGCCATGGGCATCGGCACCAGCGAGGTCGAGCACGTGCTGGCAACCCAGACACTGTCGCTGCGCCCGTTCAAGACCATGGCGATCACCGTCGACGGCGCACTGCCGCCCGGTGTCACGAGCAAGGATCTGATCCTCGCCGTCATCGCCCGGATCGGCACCGGCGGCGGCCAGGGCTACGTGCTCGAGTACCGCGGCGAGGCGATCCGGAAGCTGTCGATGGAAGCGCGGATGACCATCTGCAACATGTCCATCGAGGCGGGTGCCCGGGCCGGGATGATCGCGCCCGACGAGATCACCTACGAGTTCCTGAAGGGCCGCCCGCACGCTCCCCAGGGCGCGGACTGGGACGCCGCGGTGGCCGCGTGGGAGCAGTTGAAGACCGACGAGGACGCGGTTTTCGACGCCGAGGTCCACATCGACGGCTCGTCCCTGACTCCCTTCGTCACGTGGGGCACCAACCCGGGCCAGGGCGCGCCCCTCGGCGCGTCGGTGCCCGACCCGGAGGCGATGGCGGACGAGGGTGAGCGCCTCGCGGCCGAGAAGGCGCTGCGGTACATGGGACTCGAGCCCGGAACCCCGCTGCGTGAGGTGCCGGTCGACACCGTCTTCGTCGGCTCGTGCACCAACGGCCGGATCGAGGATCTGCGCGCCGTTGCGGAAGTTCTCCAGGGCCGCAAGGTCGCCGACGGCGTTCGTATGCTCGTCGTGCCCGGATCGATGCGCGTTCGTGCCCAAGCCGAAGCCGAAGGTCTCGGTGAGGTCTTCACGGCCGCGGGCGCGGAATGGCGACAGGCCGGCTGCTCGATGTGCCTGGGCATGAATCCGGATCAGCTGGCGCCGGGTGAACGCTGTGCATCGACCTCGAACCGGAACTTCGAAGGCCGCCAGGGCAAGGGCGGACGTACCCACCTCGTCTCGCCTGAGGTCGCCGCGGCGACCGCGGTGCGCGGCACTCTCTCCGCTCCGGCGGATCTGGACTAGGTCACGGGACCGAAGGAGAATTTCGATGGAAGCCTTCACCACTCACAAGGGAATCGGCGTTCCGCTGCGCCGGTCGAACGTCGACACCGACCAGATCATCCCCGCGGTGTATCTGAAGCGGGTCACTCGAAGCGGATTCGAGGACGGGCTGTTCGCCGCCTGGCGCACGGATCCGGCCTTCGTGCTGAACACTCCGCCGTTCGACCGGGGCAGTGTCCTTGTGGCCGGGCCGGATTTCGGCACCGGGTCCTCCCGCGAGCACGCCGTGTGGGCGCTGTCCGATTACGGATTCCGCGTCGTGATCTCGTCCCGCTTCGCCGACATCTTCCGGGGCAACTCCGGAAAGGCCGGACTGCTGGCCGCTGAGGTCGAGCAGCCGGACGTCGAATTGCTCTGGAAGCTCATCGAACAACATCCGGGGCTGGAGCTGGAGGTCGACCTCGAGCATCGCACCGTGACCGCCGGAACCACCGTGGTGCCGTTCAGCATTGACGACTACACACGGTGGCGTCTGCTGGAGGGTCTCGACGACATCGGGCTCACGTTACGGCAGGTAGAGGCGATTTCCGCGTTCGAAAACGTAAGGCCGTCTTGGAAACCGCGGACCCTCCCGGCGCCCTGATCGAGCCCCCGAATCGGGCCTGGGCGGGCCGGATCCGACGACACGTTCGGGTCCGGCCCGCCTGTAATTTGCATGAGAATTGGCGTGGCACATAGACTCTTGCCCGTTTGCGGGTCTACCGTGGACTCGAGTCGGTCTGACGGTGGACCGTTATGTGCGGAGGAATGCAATGAACAAGGCAGAGCTGATCGATGTTCTGACCGAGAAGCTCGGTTCGGACAGGCGCACAGCAACGGCGGCCGTGGAGCACATGGTCGACGCGATCGTGCGCGCAGTGCACTCGGGTAAGAGCGTCACCATCACCGGCTTCGGCGTCTTCGAGCAGCGCCGCCGCGCGGCCCGGGTCGCGCGCAACCCGCGCACGGGTGAGACCGTGAAGGTCAAGCCGACGTCGGTGCCGGCATTCCGCCCCGGCGCGCAGTTCAAGGCGGTCATTGCCGGCAGCCAGAAGCTGCCCGCCACGGGTCCTGCCGTAAAGCGGGGCGCGGCTGCCGCGGCGAAGAAGACCGCGGCCGCGAAGAAGACCGCGGCCAAGAAGACCGCGGCGGCGAAGAAGACTGCCGCCAAGGCCGCTCCGGCGAAGAAGACCACGGCGGCCAAGGCTCCGGCCAAGACCACCGCGGCCAAGAAGACCACGGCGGCCAAGGCTCCGGCCAAGACCACCGCGGCCAAGAAGACCACCGCGGCGAAGAAGACCACGGCGGCCAAGGCTCCGGCCAAGACCACCGCGGCCAAGAAGACCACCGCGGCGAAGAAGACCACGGCGGCCAAGGCTCCGGCCAAGAAGACCACCGCGGCCAAGAAGGCGCCGGCCCGGAAGGCTGCCGCCAAGAAGTAAGGCTGTCGAGAAGTAGGGCTGGCGAGAAGTAGGGCTGCCAACCGGGTACCGTCCGTTCGGCGGCCATCGGGGGGAACCTCGATGGCCGCCGAAGCGCGTTCAGGCGGGCCCGGCGGGCAACGGGCTGTCGATGTGGTCCACCGCGACGAGCCGGTCGCCGGCGAACGACAGCACCCACGTGCTGCCCTTGCGGTTACGCGTGTTCGGCGCGGCGACCCCGTCGTGCTCGGCCCACCATTGCACGAGGTCCGGGATCACCTTGCCCTGGCTGCAGATCACCGGCACACCGCCGCGCTGGGCGAGGTCGAGTACCCGTTTGCGCCCCAGTTGCGGGTCCGCGCTGTACTCCTCCTCCGCCAGGGAGGGCTCGACGGCGACTTCGACCCCGAGCCGGTCCGCGAGCGGTTGCACCGTCTGCACGCAGCGTGCCCGGTCCGCGGCGACCACGCTGTCGGCGCCGAACGCGAGCAGTTGCGGAACGAGGGCCTGGGCTTGGGCACGGCCCGCCGCGTCGAGCGGCCGATCCCGATCGTCGCCCCGATGATTCCTGCGGCTGCCGGCCTTGGCGTGCCGCACGATCAGCACCGTCGCCGTGTCCGGCGGCAGGGCCTGGAAGCGCCGCAGCACCGTGTGGTCCATCGGATACGACAGGGCCGCGAATGCGTCGTCGGGTGCGAGCCAGCGCAGCTCGTCGACTTCGTCGTTGGGTGTGAACTCTCCGCTGCGTTCCTCGCCGGCCCAGTAGTCCACCCGCTTGAGTTTGCGGTGACCCGGCACCGGGTAGGTGACCTTGCCCAGATACCGGCCGAGGCGCGCCGAAATCCCGGTCTCCTCCTCGATCTCGCGTAGGGCGGCGACGATCGGGGTCTCGCCGGGATCGAGCTTGCCCTTGGGAAAGGACCAGTCGTCGTAGCGCGGTCGGTGCACGACCGCCACCTCGAAACGGTTCCGGTCGGTCGGATTCCGTCGCCAGAGGACAGCCCCGGCGGCGAAGATGTTGGCTCGCATTGCGTTGCCGGAAACGGGGGACACCGACATCCTTCCGATCAGGAGCTACGGCTACGCATGAGCTCTTCTTGATGGTCACGGGCCGCGGTTCCGGGAGCCGGCGACGCGAGCCAGGTTCCGTCGGCCCGCAACGTCCAGCACCGGGTGGCCGGATCGAGCGCCGACTCGAAGATCGAGTCGAGTTGCGAAGCCAGCCGGGGATCCTTCACCTGTGCCATCACCTCCACCCGGCGATCGAGATTGCGGTGCATCATGTCGGCGCTGCCGATCCAGATCTCGTCGGCTGCCCGGAAATGCAGGACGCGCGAGTGCTCCAGGAACCGCCCGAGGATGGACCGCACCGTGATGTTCTCGCTCAGTCCCGGCACTCCGGGCTTGAGCGCACAGATGCCGCGCACGACGATCTCCACCGGCACCCCGGCGCAGGAGGCGCGGTACAGCGCGTCGATGACCTGCTCGTCGACCAGCGCATTGGCCTTCAGGCGGATCCGGGCGTCGCGACCGGCCGTGTGGTGCTCGATCTCGGCGTCGATCCGTTCGATGATGCCCGACCGCACGCCGTGCGGGGCCACGAGCAGGTTGCGGTACTTCGCCATCCGCGAGTAACCGGTGAGCGTGTTGAACAGATCGGTCAGGTCCGCACCGATTTCCGGGGCGGCGGTGAGCAGGCCGACGTCCTCGTAGAGCCGAGCGGTCTTCGGGTTGTAGTTGCCGGTACCGATGTGGCAGTAGCGGCGGATGAGCGAGCCTTCCCTGCGGACCACGAGGCACGTCTTGCAGTGGGTCTTGAGTCCCACCAGGCCGTACACCACGTGCACGCCGGCCTGTTCGAGCTTGCGAGCCCACTTGATGTTCGCCTGCTCGTCGAAGCGGGCCTTGATCTCCACCAGCGCCACCACCTGCTTGCCGGCCTCCGCCGCGGCGATCAGCGCGTTGACGATGGGGGAGTCGCCGGAGGTGCGGTAGAGGGTCTGCTTGATGGCGAGCACCTGGCTGTCGGCTGCGGCCTGCTCGATGAACCGTTGCACGCTGGTGGAGAAGGAGTCGTAGGGGTGGTGCACCAGCACGTCGCCCTCGCGCAGCGTCGAGAACACGCTCTTGGGGGTCTCGCGTTCGCCGAACGCGGGGTGGGTGGCCGGCACGAACGGCCGGTCCTTCAGGTCGGGGCGGTCCACGTCGTGCACCTGCCACAGGCTCGACAGGTCCAGCAGTCCCGGCAGTTGCACCACGTCGGCGGGATCGACGTCGAGCTCGCGCAGCAGCAGTTCGAGCATGTGCTCGGTCATGTCGTCGGCGACCTCGAGCCGCACGGGAGAACCGAAGCGGCGACGGGCGAGTTCCCGCTCGAGCGCCTGGAGGAGATCCTCGTCGCGGTCCTCCTCGACCTCGAAGTCGGCGTTGCGCGTGACCCGGAAGGCGTGGTGCTCGACGATTTCCATGCCGGGGAACAGCACGTCGAGATGTGCGGCGATGAGTTCCTCGAGGGGCAGGAACGCGTCGATCTCGTCCCGGCGGACTCGGACGAAGCGATCGACGTTGTCCGGCACCTTCACCCGCGCGAAGTGCTCGCCGGCGGACTCCAGATCCTTCACGGTGACAGCGAGGTTGAGGCTCAGCCCGCTGATGTACGGGAACGGGTGCGCCGGATCGACCGCGAGGGGCGTCAGCACCGGGAACACCTGCTCGACGAAGTACGCGGTCAGGCGCCGTTTTTCGTCGTCGGTCAGGTCGTCCCAGTCGATGATGGAAATGCCTTCGGCGGTCAGGGCGGGCAGGACCGAATCGAGGAAGACGAGAGCGTGCCGGCGCGCGATCTCCTGGGTGCTGCGCGCGATGAGCGCGAGTTGCGCTCGTGGCGACAGCCCGTCGGCGGAGCGGACCGACAGGCCGGTTTCGGCACGGCGCTTGAGGCCGGCGACGCGCACCATGTAGAACTCGTCGAGGTTCGAGGCGAAGATCGCAAGGAATTTGGCGCGTTCGAGGAGCGGCAGAGACGTGTCCTCGGCCAGCGCGAGGACCCGCGCGTTGAAGTCGAGCCAGCTCAGTTCCCGGTTGAGGTAGCGATCCAGCGGCAGGCCGTCGGCGACGGCCTGCAGCATCGTGGCTGCGGGCGGGGCGCTCGGCGCCGAGGCCGAACGGGTGGCGGTGGTGCCGTCGAGGCCGGCTCCGCCGTCGCCGGATGCCCCGGCGAACCCGGGAGGTTCGGTGTCGATGCGCTGGTCCGTGGAGTCGCCGTGTTTCACACGTCGATCATCCCTCAGTTTCGGAACGGCGGACAATCCGTCGACGTATGTCACCTGAAGTCGGGATGACGAACGGGCATCGGCCATCCGATCCGCCCCAGAGCCGCGGCCGTCGCGGGCCCGACGCCGTGCGCCGTCGCGGCCTCGAGATCGGCGACGGTGTCCACGTCGAGCCGCAGTCCCGGCCAGTCCCCGGCCAGGGGACGGGCTCCTGCCCGCACGTGACGGTGCGCCGAGTCCGGACCGAACAGCGGGTGCAGCGGTTCGGCCGTGCAGTGCAGCAGCGCCGAGGTGCCGGTGCCGGTGTGGTCCACGACGACCGCGCGGCCGACCTCGCGCGCCGCGGTCAGGGCCGCGGACAGTTCGGCGGGCCGCAGTGCCGGCAGGTCCGCGTGCAGCGCGACCAGATCCACGCCGGGCTCGCGGGAACGCACCCGCCGGGCCGCGGCGGCGAGCGCCGCATTCAGCGGATCGACGGCTGTGCCGGCCGTGTCGACGGCGGGGGGATCGGCGAGCGTGTGCGCCCCCGCGCCGACGGCCAGCGCGGCGACGTCGGCATCGGTGGTGATCACGGTGACGGCGAGACCCTCGACCGCCAGCGCCGCGTGGAGGGTGTCGTCGAGCATCGCGAGCACCAGCGTCGCTCGGGTACCGGGGTCGAGGACGTGCGCCAGCCGCGACTTCGCCAGGCCGAGGGCCTTGACGGGAATCAGCGCGTGCGCGGCGGTCATGGTCGTCGATTCTGCCAGTCGGCGACGAGGACGGTCGCGGGCGCGGCGGTGGGCGATACTGGAGCGGTCGCGGCGGTGGTCTGCGGACGGGATCGGACACGAGTAAGGGGACTGCGTGAGCAAGGCTGCGGTGTTGGGGGCGGGGTCGTGGGG